>JAFBAP010000077.1 GCA_019247695.1 Verrucomicrobiota bacterium
GGGCAGCATTCAGGCGGGAGATACGGTTTGGCTGGCGGGAGGCAGCTACTCGGCACCCCTCACCATACAAGCGAGCGGCAGCCCGGGCAGCCCGGTGACGGTCCTGCGCGCGCGGTCAACCGATTCGGCGGCCGCAAGCGCGGCGGGATGGAACTCGAGTTTCGATTCCCAAGTGGCCTTTAGCGGGTCAAACTGGCCCTTCCTCTCGATCCCGGCCGGCCACGACATCACCGTCGACGGGCGGGTCGCTTCGGGCATCCTGCTCCAAATCCCCTCCAGCGGCGGGAACGCCTCGCAGGGGGCTCAAAACGGGAACGTCGCCAACGTGACGATCTCGAACGTCGAGATCATCGGGCCGTCCGCAACCTCGGGCCTGTCGTGGGGGCGCTATGGGTTCAATTGGGCCCCGAGCAGCAACACCGTTACCAACGTCACCTTCGATCATTGCATCGTTCACCAGCTTTGCGAAGCGTTCCGGGCGTCCAATTGGAACGGGGTCGTCATCCAGTATTGCACGATCCACGACCTGACGACCGACAATGTCGATCATGACGATATTTGTTATTCCTACCCGGGCCAGAACGTGACCTGGCGTTACAACACCTTTTATAACTCGCCGGACGACGGGCTGTTCTTCGAGTTCGGAGGCGCTACAAACTACTATTTCTACGGCAACGTATTTTATTCCTGCACCTACAGCATGATCACGTTTAAAACCGGAAGCTCCTATGGGCCGGTTTTCATTTACAATAACGTGTTCGCGGGCCGGGACCCAAGCCAGAGTTATGCCTACATCCAGGCGCAAGGCAGCGTGGCAAGCACCACCCAGTGCTACAACAACGTGTTTTTCAACGCGACCAACGGGATTGAGAACCAGAATGCCGTCAATACGGATTATAACGCCTATTACCCGGCGACCGTCAACGGATACTCGTGGCCGAGCGGCAGTGAACCGCACTCTTTCGCGCTTGGCACAAACCCCTTCATCAGCAGTACGACGGGAAATTTTCACCTGACCGCAGCCGGGGCGGCAGCGCTCCAGAAGGGCCTGCCCCTGACCACAAACGGCTTCATCAACAAGGACATGGATGGGAATACCCGGGGTGGCTCCGGGGGATGGACCATCGGGGCGTATCAGTACTCCAGCGGCAGCTCAACGCAGCAACCGACGCCGACGCCGCCGCCGCCGCCGACCGGTTTGCGAATCGCGGGCAGCTAGTCATCTGTCCTCAAAAGAAGCGGAGGGATAACCGGATCATGGCTATGGCGGGCGATGTCAAGGGTTGCTCCAACGAGGCTGAAGGTTAGGCGGCCAGGAGCACCCGACGGCGAAGTATGCCGAAGGTAGCCCGCCCGCACATTTGCCGCTTAATCAGCTTCAACTCGTGAATCCGGCCTTCAGCTTGGGTGCTCCTATAAGGCAGGGTCAGGGCGACCTTCACCGCCGCCTTACCCTGCTGCAACCCGGCCGCGAAGGTTTCCAAAGCCGGAATCGCGCCGGCGCCGGCGCCCGTGAACCAAGAGGTCAGGACGAGCAGTGGATCCGTCAGCGGTTGATCGCGGCCGGCGTTGCAGCGGCGCGCCAACCCGGTCAGGCGCTGAGCTAAATCTATACCGCGGGCCTTCGGGCGTTGCGCAACGCGGGTCAGGATCGCCGCTTCGGCCGGCCCCAAGTCTTCCCAGGCTTGGACCAACAAACAACCAAGCCGACTGCCGGGCCGAGGGCAACGGGGGCGCCGTCTGCGAAGGCAGCCGCAGCACCATATCGGCGCTGGTGGCCATGCCGTGGCCAGCCGCGCGGCAGGCTCCCCGCCCAGGGTAATGCCGGCCTGCCCTTGGGCGGTGGCCAGCCGCTGGCTGCGACGGGACAAGCCAGCCTCCCACAGAACCCCCTCTTCAGCACCTGCCGGCCGGGGCCGGTGCCGGGAGAAACACAAGGATTCCCCACTCTTTTAATCGGCAGTCGAATGGCAATGCCGGTCCGTCGTCAACCTGCCCCTGATGCCCTCGAGAAATGGTCCCGAGACAGGCAAGCCGTCGCTCGTGGCGGGGCCGCCTGACCCAACTGCCCTGGAATCAGATCAGGAATTTCCGAGATTTTTGCACCTGAAAGGGCACAGCTCTTTCTGAACGCAGCTACTTGATGTGGGCCTCAAGGTAAGCCTCGAGAGCCTTGATCAGGAGTTCGTCGGGAGAAAGGTGTTGTACGTCGCACACTTGCTTCAGCCTTCGCTGGTGCACCGGATTCAGGTGTACGGCGATCATCGGAGTCGCCACGGACTTGGTTTCCGTGGGGCCTGCGGTGACCGTGGGGGTGGTGGGATTTTGCATGTGGGACTTTGGCACGAAACGGATGATGGCGCACCTTGCGGTTTGCACGCCCGAACCGTGAAGCTCTTTCCGACGCAAAATTCCGCCCCCGCCCCGCGTCTGAGGGCACCGGCCGGGGAGAGGTGAGGGTAAGGGCGCCGAACGCAATCGCCACCCCAGGGCCGGGGCCCTTTTCTCCTTTTCGAGTTGGACGATGCCCTCGTTCCGTACACAAATCCGTCCTTCGGCCGGCCGCTGAGGCGGCCCCTTGGCCGGGCCAGGATTCAAAGCGCTCACGTTCCCGGCACGAACACCAGGTCGACCCAGTAATTGGCCGCGTTGTAGGTGTTCGAGGGAAAGCTGCCGCTGCCGCCGTACGCGTAAACGCCGTTGCCGCCGCTGGACCCGCTGGCCGGGGCCGTCAAAGAGCCGTTAGTGTACGAATTGCTGAAGTAGTAGTCATCCTCCGAATAGTACCCGTTCGTATGGTAGGACACGATGTAAGTCGTGCCCGCCGCGACCGCAACCGGGTTCTGAAGCGTCACCTGTTGCCAGCCGCTCGCGGACTCCCCGGAAAAAGTCGCCGAGGCCAGAAGGGTGCCGGTTGAACTCCAGAGGTGCGCATCGTGCGTACCGGTGTTTTGCGGGCCCTTGTAAAAGCAGATCGCGGTGATCTTGCCTGCGGTGGCCACCGTAAACTTCACGCCAAGCTCGACCGCGTTGGGGTCGTCGATCGTCACGTTGGACGGCACGGACCCCGAGTTGAACAGGCCGGACCCCACCGTGATCGGAGCGGGCGATGACGAGACGCTGGGCGTGTACGACACCTCATTTGAGGGCGCGCTTTCGAGCCCTGCGCCGTTATAGGCCGTAACGGCAAAAAAGTACGTTTGCCCGGCGGTCAGGCTTGAGATGGTGGCGCTGAGATTATTTCCCGCATCAGTGACCTGGGTGTAGCTGCCGCTGGACAGCCCGTAATGCACGTGGTAGCCGGTGACGCCGCTGCTGCCGCTGGCGTTCCACCCCAACGAGACGCTCTGAGCCGCTGCTGCCGTCACCCACGATAGGGCGGGCAACAACCATGCGGCCAGCCGCAGGGCGGCCGTCCGCCGCTGCGCGGACGATCGATAAGCGCACCGTTTTGGTCGGACGACGTCGCGGGGCGGCCGGTTTGATGGCTCAAAACGGTACGTACGGTTCAGGGGCGTCGGTGGCACGGCAGATTGCATATCTCAATTTTTTTCTGTTATCGTTGCTTATGCGCAGTGTAAGCGAGGCCTGGAATCTCCGGGCGGGTTGTGTGCTTACAGCACCCTGTGCGGAGTTCCGGTCTCGCATTGGTTCACTCCCTATGCAAGCCTAGATGTTCATGATGAAGAACTTTTTTTGGCCGGGTAAGTAGAAGGTGTGGATCGAGTACACGGTGTGAACAGAGTACAAAAAATAAACCGACTAAAATGGTCTGAATCAAAAGGCAAGTAGAAGATGATGAAGAAGAGGTAAGTAGAAGAACTGGTAAGAGAGGTAAGGAGAAGATACGGAGGTAAGGAAAACGCCCCTTGGGTTCAGCCGACAATCCCGTGGAGCTTGCATTTTGGTTCAGGAGGAGCGGCGATCGGATTTTGCATTCGAAAGGGCTCCGCGCGTGCCGAGGGCCCCGAGTAGACGCGGCTGATAGGCTGAAGCCGGCGAGGGGAGCTCACCGGTCGGCGCCGAGCCGGCCCAAGTACCCGGCGAACGGTACGGGAGAGCGCCTTCCCGCGCTGTCATTGAGCTAAGTACGCAGGCAAAACTTCGTTTGCATAATTGGTGCTTGAACCCGCAGTTTCACGGCGTTTTTCCGGATCGCATGCGTACGAACTTTTGCCCACCCGCTTGGCCTTTTGCCCAGAACGACCGCCCGTCAGGATAGGGGCCTTGACGCAGAAATCTCCCGTTCCCCGCGCACGCTTGACGCCCGGTACACAAGAATGCGGCCGCCGACCGCCTACTCTGCGGAGCGCCCGGCACTTCGGTGTTTAGCCGCTTGAGAAAATCCCCCATTAACCGATTACGGCGCGATCTCCGCGATGAAACGTCCTCAACGGTAGTGCGACAGCCCGATCGGGTCTTGACGATGAGAACCGTTTCGGCCTTCTCCAACGTCTTGCCTTCCTAACGGTAGGTACCCGTGATCGGAAACAATTGGTGCAGACCGCGAGCTGTTTCTCCAGCAGACCGCGGCGGCTCCGGCGTGCTTCGTCGCCCGGGCGACCCGATCCCGGGCTGCTTGTCCGATCTGCATTACGGTAAGCACGCCGTCCAGAGCCGGGGCCATCCGTCCGATCGGCCCAGCCTCGGTCACGCGGTTTGTCTGAACCTTTTGGTGCGCCGCTTCCGGCGCCGCACCCCGGGCTACCCACGGCAGACGTTTGCCGGGCTTTTGGTAACGTTGCTCATTTCCCCCAGGCTCGTCGCACCCGGCGGCCGGCCATGCGCACCGGCGCCGGCGCGGTACTGCGCCTGGTGCGCGGCCGCCGCCCCCGGCCCTCCCCCTTATAAATACTAGAATTATTCAGCATTCCGTCGAGTGACCGGGACGAATAAAACGGGGTAGAAGTGTGAATCTTACTGAATCTTACTGTAAAGAGAACAGGAGTAGTAACCACCGATGCAAACCCGTAGTAACGTGACGCGCGCTTTCTTTGCCCTTTGTAACCGCCCTTTCGGCAAACGCGTGGCTTGGCGAAGGAACCTCCTCCACGGTCTGATGCTGGCGGCAGGCCCGGCATGGCCGTTGCTGGCGCCTGCTGCGGAAGCGCAGGGAAGCTACACCCTCACCGACCTGGGCACCCTCGGTGGGAACTACAGCGAGGCCTCCGGGGTCAACAACCTCGGCCAAGTGGTGGGCCTCTCGACCACGGCCTCTGACCCCAGCGGGGCGGGCGACGGTCCGGAGCACGCCTTCCTCTACAGCGGCGGCAGCATGCACGACCTGGGCACTCTGGGCGGCGTCGAGAGCGAGGCCTCCGGAGTCAACGATCTCGGCCAGGTCGTCGGGGATTCGGACACGCTGGGCAATGCCACGACCCACGCCTTCCTTTATGGCGGCGGCCGCATACGGGACCTGGGCACCCTGGGTGGCGCCAACAGCTACGCTGCCGCGGTCAACCGCCTCGGCCAGGTCGTCGGTTATTCGCAGGCGCTGGGCAACGCCACGACCCATGCCTTCCTTTATGGCGGCGGCCGCATGCAGGACCTGGGTACCCTCGGCGGGCCTTCCAGCTACGCTTCCGGGATTAATGACCTCGGCCAGGTCGTCGGGTATTCGTATACGCTCGGCGGCAGTACCACCCACGCTTTCCTTTACAGCGACGGCCGGATGCGGGACCTGGGCACCCTCGGGGGGACCAAAAGCTATGCCTGGGGAATTAACGACCGCGGCCAGGTCGTCGGGGATTCGTTTACGCCGGGCAACGTTGCAACCCACGCCTTTCTTTACAGCGACGGCCGGATGCAGGACCTGGGCACCCTCGGCGGGACCTCCAGCTACGCTTACGGGATTAATAACCGGGGCGAGGTCGTCGGTTCTTCCTACACGTCGGGCGATAACGCGCTGCACGCTTTCGTTTACAGCAACGGCCGGATGCAGGACCTGGGCACCCTCGGCGGGACCAATAGCGGCGCCTCAGGGGCCAACGATCTGAACCAAGTCGTCGGCGCTTCGACGACGGCCGGTATCGCTCCGGTCCACGCGTTCCTTTACAGCGCCAACCTCGTTAAAACTCGCCCTTGACCGGACCGGCACGGCGGCGTTGCCTGGATGCGAACGGGGATTTCTCCGTCCATGCCCGGGAGGCTTCCCCGCTGGTCGATTAGGTTGCCCGCCAGATCGGGGACCGGGCAACCCGCGGCCGGCGCCAACCCTGTACCGGGCCGGCATGGGTGCGCCGGCCCGCTTTTGGCCTCGGCGTCCCACTCGTACCCTTGCAGGTCCTGCACCAACAAGGTCCTGTTGCCCTGAGGCGTGCCGGCCATGAACCGCGTCTTTCAGAAAACCTCGTTGCCTTCAGTTGCCCTTGAGTCGCCGTGTCCGCTCAACCGGGAAGGAGTCGGTCGTGACGACAACGTCGACCCAGTAGTTGCTCGCATTATAGGTGTCTTTGGGAAAACTGCTCGTGACCCCGTACGTGTAAACGCCGTTGCCGCCGCTGGTGCGGTCAGCGCAGGCCAGGAGCGAGCCGTTCTTACGGGCGATTGTGAAATAGCTACCATCGGCCGAGTAATGGCCGCTGTCCGTGTGGTAGGAGGCGACGTACGTGGTGTTGGCCAAGATCGGCACCGGCCTCGGCAGGTCGACCTGCTGCCAGCCGCTGGCCGATTCACCCGAGAAGACCGCCCGGGCCAATACGCTGCCCGAAGCGCTCCAGAGGTGAGCCGTGTGCGACCCCGTGTTCTCGGGACCCTTGTAAAATCGGATCGCAATCACCTTGCCGGCAGTCAAGCTCTGGAACTTGACGCCCAATTCCACCGGGTGGCTGTCGTTGACGGTGATAATGGACGGCGCAGCACCGGGCTTGAACAGGCTCACCGCACCTGCCGTGTACACTATTTCGCTTGAGGGTGAGCTTTCGAGTCCTTCGCGGTTATAAGCGGTAACGGCAAAAAAGTAGGTCCGTCCGTTGGTCAGACCAGAGATGGTTGCGGTGAGGCGGCTGCCCGCGTCGCTGGTGTGGGTGTAGACGCCGCTGGCTATGCCGTAGTGAATACGATAGCCGACGATGCCGGAGGCGGGATTGGGATCCCAAGCCAGCGTAACGGTCTGAGCGGCTTGGGCCCCCATCGCCCAGGCCGCTGCGAGCAGGAGCGACACCGCCACGCAGAGGGTGGCCGACCATCGATGCGCCGGCGACCGGTCCGGCAGAAGTTGCCGCGGCCGGGCGGTGTCACCGGGCATCTGCCGGTTCGATAACACAGGGCACCGCGCGCCCCGGGTGACGTTAATGGCACGAAGTGCACCAGATATTTTGACGGCTTTTAGCGATATGAACATCGAAAATACGATACGATGCGGCGATTTGACGCGAAAAGCCAGCAGCGCTCAAAAGGCGAGGCGCCTTGAGGCGGATGTCGCATTTTCGATGCTCGCATCAACAAGCGGGGTTTTACCGAGCTACGCCGGCTGCCGATCGTTCCGATGGATGGCGATGGTGAGATGATCTGGAAGTGGATGACCGCTGCCTTGCGGGAATAAAAATCTACATTGCCCCTTATTACGTGCCCAACGGATTCTATTCGGAAGACGGAAACTACTTTCTTGATTCGCTTGCTAGCGGATTACTAACGGCTCCAGCCGGCGCGGCTGGCGGCGGCAACGGCGTTTACGCGTATGGAAGTAGCGGCGGCTTTCCCTCTTACATCTACGGCGCGGCCAGTCATACTATTTCGAGCAGCATCGACGTGAAATTCTGTCTTAAGCCCAACGGGCCGGGAGAGCTTAGCGCAGAGTTTTATCCCACTGCCACTTAGTTAAGGATACAAGGCCGGGTATTGCTTTCGTCCCTCCAGGACGAAAGCAATACCCGGCCTTGTATCCTTAACTAAGTGGCAGCAGCGTAAACCCTGGGCTATGTTCCAGCGCCCCTTCGGGGCTGAAATCCGGTCGAACGGTTGCCGGGATAATCAATCGTCCAAATGGTATAGCGCCGTGCGGAGCACCCGGCAGCCTCCCCTCCGCCGGCATTCCACCGGGATAATTGTCCAAAGGGTGTTAGCGGGTTGCGGTGGTTTTTGTACCGGGTTCGTGACCTTGTAGCGATATGAGCCCCCCCGCGTGGCGCGGCCGAGCGCCTTGGAGCGGGCGAAAGCCCCCGGTAAGAGCCGTGCGCCCAAATCCTGGTGGTTCCGGGATTTGGGCGCGCCCTGGGCGAAATCGGGCGTACCGAAAACGCCCCCGCTAATCTGAAGTCTCTGGCTGAGGATAAACGATTACGAAAGCACGGGTGACCGGGAGCTACTGTACATTGACGATGTAGCCGAATAGACCGTGGCTTTCGCCGGCGATGCCGGCCGTGAAGTAGAGGCGGCTGCCATAGAAGAACAGCGCAAAAAGGGAATCGATGGCTATCGGTTGGCCCTTCGCATTCTGCAACGTCCCGACATACGTTCCGACCCCGGTACTGATGTCGAAGGCATTCACGTGGCCATCCCCGTAGTTGCCGACCAGCAGGGTCTGAGGGCCGAATTTGCCGAACGCGTCCGGCACCACGGCAAGCCCCCAGGGGCTGTTCAGCGGGCCCTGAGAAATCAGGCGTTGCTGCAGCTTACCGTCGAGGTCAAACGCGTCGACAAAGCCGTTGCCCGGCGCGTTGTCTTCCTCCACTGCCGCCGGCAACAACTGCTTTGCGTACGTCACATAAATCAGTCCATTGATGTTCGCGATGCCGAACGGCGCAAATCCGGCCGGCAGATTCGGGTCCACAAAGCCGCCCGCGGGGGTTACCGGAGTAAACGTGCTGTCGAAGACATCGACTTTCCCGTTGTGGAAATCCGTTGCGTAGAGTCGTACGTCCCCACTTGGCAGGGTGGCTAAAGCGAGGCCTTTGTAGACGGCCCCCTTGGCTGAGTTGTCCACCGCTATGACGGCGTTGGACAGGTTCACGTCCGGGTTCCAAGCCGAGATGGTGCCGCTCTCGGCCGCGAAGATCAGGGTCGCAGGTTGTGCATTCGCCCCGATCAGAAATCCGTTCGCGATCGGGGGGTTGAAAACGACGCCGGTAGGCCAGGAACTCGCTCCGGAATTTGTAAGGGAGGTTGGATCGATGGTGCCAGCGAGTGGGATAGTGACCGTGAACACCGGCGACGTGTTGCTCGGAACCAGCGGAACGGGCGTGCCATCGGCCTGATAACAGGTCGAGGCGCCGGGATTGTTGTCGGCAATCCAGAAATTGTTTGTGTAAGGATTCAGGGCCAAACCCCATGCACATGACAAATTGGGGTCTGTATTCTGGGCAACCCCGGCAATGTCGCTCTGCAGGTTGACCCAGTTGAACACGGTTCCGGCAGGAGTTCCTTCGGTTCCTCCAGGATTTCCTCCTTCCTGCGCCTGAACACGTTCCGAGAGGAAAACACTCGGAAAGAACTGCAACGTGCAAGCGACGGCAATGGCGCCGATGTTAAAACGGCGAAGGATGTAAGAATGATTACGCATTTTCATAATGTAGGTTCTTTGCGGGCACCCGCCGCCGAATGGCCGTGACTACGAGGTCTACACAGGCCAACCCCGCCGGGGGGTGGGCTACCTGCCTCCATGCCTACCAAACTTGCGCGGTTATTTCAATTCAAATTAGAAGGAGATGCAGTTACGTGCGCGTCAGGACACTGCCTCGCGGCATCAGGCAGCGGCTGGGTGAGACCGAAGCAGCGGCAGTCGTCCTTCACATGGTCGAGACCATTGGCTAGCCCCGTCGGTCCTCTGCGTGGTGGCTAGTCAGATTCTCCATATTCATTCCTGGCTATATAATAAGTCCATTTACGAACTAATTTATCTACTAAGGCGAAAGCCCTTTGGCACACGAAATCATCATGCAAAGTGCGAACCCTTGGCGGGTCAGGTGTGCACGTCGCGGCTTTACGCGTGCCGGGATTTACGTCCGTTGAGTCAACGCCGCGTTATGCGGGCGCTGTTTATTTGACCGGATCCCGTTTGGTTTGATTTGGCCCAGGCCGGAGTTTAAGCTCGCGGGGTGCCAGGCTTGAGGGGGGCTTGCCGGGCCTGCATCGGTTTCCCTCGTGAGCCGTTTGGCTGGAACCCAGTAGAACGCTTGCATGACGCCAGATTCAAGGTTGACCGTCGTTATCCCGGCTTTCAACGAGGAGAAGACGATCGGAGCGGTATTGACCCGGTTGTTTGAATGCGTTCCGACGTTGTTTGAAGTCCTGATCGTCGACGACGCTTCGCGGGACGGGACGGCTGAACAATGCCGGGTGTTTGCCGAACGCGAAACGCGGATCCGGGTGCTTACTCACCGTCAAAACCTGGGAAAGACGGCAGCGTTGAGAACCGCTTTCGAGCACGCTCACGGAGACATCATCGTCATCCAGGATGCCGACCTGGAGTATGATCCGCAGGAAATACCGGCTTTGATCGATCCGATCGTGCTCGGCAAGGCTGACGTTTGTCTGGGTTCGCGATTTCTTGTACGCAAAGCGGGCCGGGTTCTCTACTTTCGGCACTTTCTGGCCAACAAAGTTTTGACCTTGCTCAGCAACATTCTGACCGATTTAAACCTGACAGACATCGAGACCGGCTATAAAGCGGCTCGAGGCGTGATTTTCCGCTCCATGCTGATCGAATCACGAGGCTTTGGATTCGAGATTGAGTTCGTGGCGAAGTGCCGGAAAATCGACGCACGCATTTATGAGGTGCCGATTTCCTACTACGGGCGCACTTACGAGGAAGGCAAGAAAATCGGCGTTAAGGACGGCATCGACGCCCTCTGGTACATTCTGAAATTCAACCTCTTGCGCAATAAGGCCGCCAGCTTCCGCAGCGAACCGCGGCTCAGTTAATGACCACCCGAAATCATCCGCAACCGTGACAGAAATTTTCGGATCGACGTGGTGGCTGGATCACCTGATGTTAGGCTTGGGCATGGCAAGTTTTCTTTACATGCTGATCACCCGGTGACCCGGTCCAGGTGTAAAGTGGTGCTGAAAGCTGGTCACCCTGCGCCCACAAAGGGAGTTCCCCATAGGATTTAAGGGGAATCTCGACGCGCCCAGGAACCAACCGGATGCCCCTTACTCAGATCCGGTTCGGGTGGTTTACAGGTATCCGGCATACCTGATCGCGGCGCGGTAATGGTGCAGGATTTGTTTGAGGCTGAAGATGATGGCAGAGATCTGGTTCTCGCCGGACTGCTGGCGGGGCGTGCACAGGCTCAGGCAGAACGGGCGCGGCCGCACGTGGCCGGTATTAAAAATCGATGCCGGTTCAAAGCCGGCGGACGGCCGGAGCCGGATCGGTTCCGGTGCGAGCGGCACGAACCGCTGTGCCAGCTCGACGGCCGGCCAGAGCACCTCGGTGGCGATCAACCGACTGCAGGTCCGTATCTGAAACCCGGAGATCGGCTGATTGCCCTGGATGAAAATAACCGCGTCAAACGCGTTGCCCTCAAGCTCCCGTTCAAAGAAGCGGACGGCAGGATCGGCCGACCCGCACCAGAAATCATTCGTGAACTCGCGGCCGCCGCTACCGCGCGGTCGTGGGTTGGCCTGCGGGTAGCCGAACAGGGCATAGTCCTGCGCGAGCAGGGAGGCGAGATCGAGCTCGACCAGGAGTTTGGCGAGGGCGGCGCTGCCCACCGTATCCTCAGCGCTCAAGCCGGCAATCAGGGCCAGGCGAATCGGAAGGCCCCGGCCTCGTGGACCGATCAAAACGAAACTCGGGATTACTTTCCCGCCTGCGCGAAAGCTCCGCCACCTTGCCAGGCTGGCTGACTGGTGAGCCAGGGCGTTCAGGGGCGCTAACCAGCTTTCATTCGATTCAAGCGCAGGCGGGAGCGTACAGGACGGACCGGAGGCGAGTTGGTTCGGCATGAGCATTGGCGTTGGCGTTAAGGTGGAAGGCACCAGCGTCAGCGATGGCTGGTGATGAACGCCAGCATAGGCAACGGCGAGCTTAATGTCTACTTTTTTAATAGGGTTTATGCGCGCCTGAGAGCGGGCACACCGCGGCCACAGCGGGAGAAAGCGGGCACGACGACTGAGTTCACACGGTCACACGGCGGGCACAGGGAAAAGGCGGGCACAACGACTGAGTTCACACGGCGAACACGGCGAGCCACGGCGACCACGGCGGGAAGAGGGGGAAAGCGTTCGGAGTTCGGAGTTCGGAGTTCGGAGTTCGGAGTTCGGAGTTCGGAGTTCGGAGTTCGGAGCGGCAGCATGGGGGCGAGATGCCGATGTCAAGCTCCGGTTTCGTGGATCCTTTTCTGCGTTCTTCTGCGTGTTCTGCGGATGATTCCGTCTTCCCGCCGGGCGAGCCTGACCTTCGGGGGGAGATCGGACCTGGTTCTACGACGCCTCCGAGCTCCGAACGCCGAACCCCGAGCTCCGAACTCCTCCTCCTCTTCCCGCCGTGTTCGCCGTGGCTCGCCGTGTTCGCCGTGTGAACTCTTACGTGGTGCCCGCCTTTTCGCTGTGCCCGCCGTGTGACCGTGTGAACTCTTAGGTTGTGCCCGCCCGACCGAAGGCACCCTCCTGCATAAGTTCCCGGATCGGCCTGCGCCCGGATGGCTCCTCGCGCTCGCGCAACGTTTCGGGTAATTTGCCGGGATCACCTGGATGTCCGGCGGCAAACATCGCGACCACCGCATAATCATCGGGTACGGCGAGAACCGTGCGGGCCTTCTCAAAATCGAAGCCTTGCATCGCGTGAACGACCAATCCCATCACCGTGCCCTGGAGGGCGAGATTTTCGTAGGCGAGGCCGCAGTCAAACACGTGCACGGGGTTGGGTTTACCGGTTTTCTGAAACGTCTTGTGGGCGAGAATGACGGTCAGCAACGCGGCATTCTGGCACCAGGCCCGGTTGCCTTCGACGAGCAGGTCGAAGAACAAGGGCCACGACGGCGTGTCGCGCCGCGCGTAAAGAAAGCGCCATTCCTGTTCGTTATAAGTCGACGGGGCCCAGCGGGCGGCTTCAAAGAGGGTGAACAGTTCCTGTTCGCTGAACGGTTCTCCGCTCATGGCGCGAGGTGACCAGCGCTTCAGGAAAAGCGGTTCGATGGGAAAATCAGCCATTCGGTGCTGCTCGGCTCTTGGCAATTGACTCATAACCGCATTCTCTTGCGGCTAATGCCGATGTCAATGCTGCGGTAAAACCGGCTGCCTGATCACCGGCCGGCTGCAACGGTAGATAGAACGGTTTTCCACCTAACAAAAGCCCGGTTACCCCCCCTGTTTTCTATCCGGATGATGATCCCGGATGGAAGGTTAGGCGCGGGCAGGGCCGCGCTTCTATCAGTTAGGATGTGTTAGGTTAGGTTCCAAGGCAGTGGCAGACCGTTTCCCGGTCAGAAGCATCCAGGTGCTTGCAATGCCGTCCGGGATGGCCTAGCCTGTGTTTTTCCGGAGCATCCCCTATGGCTCACAAACTCATTGACCTTCTGAAAGGGCTCGATGACGACGTGCGGGTTCATGACGGGTTGACCACGTGCGAACCGTGGTGCCTTGTCCACGCGCTCACCGATGCCGGCTTCCAGGACGAAGCCCGTTACCGTTTGGACTCTCACCGCATCGTGCGTCTCGATGACCATGGACGCCAGGAAATCTCGGTCGTCTATACGCTGGACCGCTACCCGGACGCCAAAGACGTGCAAAAATCGGTCTTTGACCTCCTGGAGGCGATGACGGGTGAAGAGCGTAAAGCCTGTACGCAGCGGTCCCTGGCTGCAGCGTTTGGAAGCTGCGAAAGCATCCGCGCCTTCATGGAAACGTACGCCGAAGACGGGGAGGATGCCGGGGCCGTGGCGCAGCGATACGTGAACGCGGCGCGCTGAGTTGACGGGAAGCGCTTAACCGGCGTTGGGGATGTCCCGGGAAAGCTGCAGAGGGGCAAGCCGGGCGAAGGCGTGAAACGCGCCTCAGGGCTGCGTCCCGCGGGAGCTCGCCTCGGGTTCCGCCGTTTCTGATCCTGTCGGTTGTTTCAATGCATCCACGAGCGCATGCCAGCCCAGGGTTGCGCATCTCAAACGTTGCGGGAATCGTTTAACGCCTGCCAGCGCCCGCAGGTTCCCCAAGGCCGGGCCCGGGTCATCCGGTCCGGTCAGAAAGCCGCTGAACTCGCGCTCGAGTCGCAGGGCCTCCTGCACCGGCTTCCCCTTGATCTGCGCCGTCATCAAAGAAGCCGACGCCATACAGATCGCGCATGCCTGTCCGGTAAACCGAACCTCATCGACCGTGCCGTCCGGGCCTTTGCGCACATAAAGGGTGATCTGGTCGCCGCACAAAGGGTTGTAACCTTCGCTCCTGACCGCCGGCGGGGCCAGTTCACCGAAGTTTCGAGGCCGCCGCGCATGATCCAGAATGATGGACTGGTAAAGCTCGTCGAGTTCCATTCAAGCGCCGAAATAATCGATGGCTGAACGCAAAGTATTCAGCAGCCGCTCAATTTCCCCGGTTGTGTTGTCGGCATGGTCCTCCCGGTAATAACCGCTGATTTTTGAATCGAAATCAGGCCAGCGAGCTTATGACGTGGCGTTTGATTCCCGGCCTCGGGAGCCGGCTTCTGCGCGGGGTATCCAGAGTGAAACGAGGAACCCGGATCCAGCCGGCCCGATCGAAGAACAGCGTGCGGCTCTGAGGTTTGACGAAGGCCCTCTGCAAGGGCGGCACGTCCGGCAGCCGGATGTAAAGGCTGCGGGCATTACGGGCAACCTGAACCTCGTGCAAGAGCGAGCCGGTGACTTCGTCCCGGAGAAACGCGGGGCCACGCAGACGGGGCACGGCCAGGCTCCAGCGCATCGATTCCAGCCCTTCGGTCTGCATCACCAGCAGCAAGTCCACCCGGTCGCCCGCCAGCGCTTCCATGGCGATCTCAATGGAGAGTTCGCCATTCTGGATCGACACGTTCCGGACCGGCGGCTGGAGGAGAAAATCGCTTAATTCATCGTAAAAGCATTCCTCAGGCTGCGCGTACGCGGTGAAACGCCGCCGGCTGGCGGCCACCTGGGATTCATGCGCCAGAATGGCTGCGAGTTTGGTATTAACCTCTTCGGCCGCCAGCCTCAACGTATGCGCCGGTTCGGGCAAGGGGGCTTGGGCCCGGTGAACGACGTAATTGAGCGTGGTGGGAGGCGGGTCCGGCAAACTCGCGCAGGCCAGGGACAAAAGTACGTGCAGGGCGCTATGATCAGGATGCACGTCCTCCGCGGCCGGTTGCAATACCAGGGTCGGCTTCCATTCCCGGATCTGCTCGCGCAAAAGGTCAAAGGCCGGCCGGATAGCGCGCATCAGGAGACTGGTGATTCCCTGATCGGGCAAATCCCAAAAAACCGCCTGGTCTTCGGACCCGCCCAGCACGCGCAGCGCCCTTAGCGCCTCTTTCTTGCGCCGTTCACCCCAGCGTTTACGATCAGCCAGACCGACCTGCCACCGGCGCTCAAACAAGCGTTGCGCCCAGGGGTTGTTATCCCCGCTGGTGGCATACACGATGCGGGTAGGCGCTCCTGCCTGAAAAGCGCGTTGTAAAAATCCGCCCGCCGCTAACGACTCGTCGTCGGGATGAGGTGCAAATACCAGAATTCGATCTTCTGCAGAAAACATGTTGACCATTGAGAGAGAGCCGGCAGGACTGGTCGGGGGCACGACGGACCCAACAGGCTTCCGGCGACTCGCTCGGCTCCTGCCGAGGAATGCCAAAAGCCTTGCGTGCTGGGGCGCTCCCTTACTTGACATGGGTTCCCAAGATTATGCAAATCAATTTAACTGCAACCACAAACTACGCGGGGATCGTTTGCACGTGGTTGCATTCTTCCAAGGGCAACGCATCCTGCAGCAAAGAGTAAAATTTGGCAGATTGTGAGTTTCACGGCGCAAACGGATCGGCTCGGGATTACCCTGGGACAAATTCAAAATCTCGCTCACGAGGCGAGCTGGATAGGGCGTACCTCGGTCGGGCAAGCATGGGTCTTCGATGCGGCGGCTAAAATCGACCCGCGGCTTTGGCGCGATGCGTTCCAGCAGTACGTCCGGGACGCCCGCTTTTACGAGGTGACCGAACAGACGCTGAAGGATCAGTTCAGCCAACACTTTCTTGTCCTGCGCAATGAGGCGAACGGTGCCGCCGCCGTGCAGCCCTTTTTCTTCGTCAGCCAGGATCTCACGGCGGGTTTGCCGCCGTCCGTTCGCGCCTGGGTGACGGCCCTGCGACGCCGGTGGCCGAAGCTTTTTTACCTGACCATCCTGATGGTGGGAAGCCCGGCGGGTGAGGGGCAACTCGACCTGCGCGAGGCGTGGGTCTGCGAGGCTTTGCGTGAAGCCCTTGGCGCCTACGAAAAAGTGGCGCGTCCCTCCCTGGTGATGCTCAAAGATTTCCCCTCCGAGTACCGCCTGCTCTTTCGCGAATTCACCAATCACGGGTTCGCCCGGATGCCGGGGATGCCCTCGGCGCAGCTCCGATTGGACTTTGCCAGCTTCGAAGAATACATGCAGGTAAAGCTCAGCAAGGTCTTCAGAAAGAATCTGCGGCGAAAGTTCAAGGCGCTCAGCCAGCATCCTCCGATCACGATGGAGGTGGTGTCCGACGTCACGCCCTACATCGATGCGATCCTGCCGCTGTACCTGCAGGTCTACAAACGCGCCAGGATGAGTTTCGAGGTGCTTAACCGTGAGTATTTCCTGGCCTTAAGCACCTTGTTGCCGGACAAAACCCGGTATTTCCTCTGGCGGCAGGAAGGCAGGATCATCGCGTTTAACCTGTGCTTGTTACACGACGGTACCCTTCATGATCTCGACGTCGGT
The DNA here is from genome assembly GCA_019247695.1 of Verrucomicrobiota bacterium. Taxonomy (NCBI): domain Bacteria; kingdom Pseudomonadati; phylum Verrucomicrobiota; species Verrucomicrobiota bacterium. The sequence continues at coordinate 16,816 of JAFBAP010000077.1, forward strand.
TTTGATTACTCCCTGGCCCTGGACCTGCACCTTTACTTTGTGACCTGGCGCGACGTGATCCAGTGGTGCCTGCAACACGGCATCCACACCTATCACGCTGGGCCGTTGAACTACGATCCGAAACTGCACTTGCGGCTCGAGTTGCTGGCGCAGGACGTCTATGCACGCCATCGTTCGAAGTTGATAAATCCGCTCCTGCGGATCGCCATGGATTACCTGGGCCCGGTCCGTTACGAACCGGTGCTCCGGAAGTTTCCGAATTACGCCGAATTGTTCGGTTGATCCGCCCGTCTGCGTGCTGGGACGCAGCTCTACGCGCCGCTCAGGAAGAAGCTTCCGACACCCCGGACGGTCCCTTCATCGTCACGGCAGGTTTCGGCAGGTCCGGATCCAGAAAGCCAAGCGCGTGCGGTGGTTTGATTACGCGTACCCCGGCGGCCTGTTGCTGCCCACGAATCTTTACGTGCAACTCATGCATTTTGGTCCAGTGCACCTTCGGTTTGTAATGGTGCTCGGCATGGTAGCCGTTGTTAAACCAAAGCACGTTGTACAGTTTGTTATAACTGCTCACCCCCCAGGCAAGCGGGACGTCCGGGTTGCCGCCGTAATGGAGAAAGTACCCGTTCAGGTAAGAGAGGCAGTGGCCGAAATAGTAAAACGGCAGGTAAAAGAGCATGAACTTCCAGTTCAGGAAAAAGGCGAGCAGACACAACGAAGCCCACGAGGCAATCTCGAACACCGCGAAGTAAGCCGTGAACGGACGCCGTTTTTTGAGGTCCTGGAAGATCGGCATCGGATCATCCCGGAAATAGCTGAGGAACGTGTACCTCCACGGATTTTCCGGTTCCCCGTCATGGCCGTGCCGGTAAATGGAGAGCAGATCAACCGTTTCACCCTGCTCGTCCCGCCGGTCGCTGTTGCCTTGATGGTGCTTATTATGAAACACCTCGTAAAACTGTTGCGAAAATCCCACCGTAACCGACAACAGCCAGCTGAACGCCCAATTCAGCGGCTTCCACGCGAAATAGGGGTTGTGGATCAGGTTATGGGCGATCCCGTTGATGTTCCAGGAAATGCTTACTGAATAGATAAGGCCCATGATCAGCAGAATCCACCAGGGTGCGTACGGAAACACCATGAACATGGTGATCAGGTATGCGGTGTGCAGCAACTGCGAAGCCACCGGTATCCAATCCGTTGACGAATGGGCCAAAATCTTCATATCCGAATTGACACGCTAAATGGAAACACGAAGACTTGCAACGGTCACGTAGAAAACTTTCCAGTCTAATTCAGTCGTGTCGAACCAATCCGTAGTTACGCCGGGACCAGCACCCATGATCGCCTCCGGCCAAGCGCCAAAACCTCGATCACCCTGGTATTTTCACCCTTTGCTGCAAATCTCGTTCAGTATCGTGCTCTCTTCAGCGAGCCAGATCTTCTTCAAGGTGGCGAGCGACGGCAATCATGGCCCCCATACCGTCAACCTTCAGTTGTTCACCTCCTGGGCCCTTTGGGGCGGGATCGTCTCCACCTTGACCAGCCTGGTGTGCTGGCTCAACGCCTTGCGGTCCGTTCCGCTGATCATTGCATTCAACCTGGGAGCGGCGACTTACATCCTGGTGCCGCTCGGCTCCTGGGTTTTTCTCGGTGAACAAGTTCCCCCGATTCGCTGGCTCGGCATCGCCCTGGTCACGCTTGGCGTGCTCCTCATCGCCCGGCCGCTTTCCCGGATGGAGGAACGCCTGTGACCCTCGCGTATTTTATTCTGTTGATGGTCTCGGAGACCTGCACCGTCGCCGGCCAGATCTTTTTTAAACACGCGATGGGCGGAGAAGGCGCACCGGAACGAAAATGGCGCCGGCCCGCCGGAATCGCGGCCGGGGTCGCGGCGATGACGGTCGGCTTTTTCGTTTGGCTCGGCCTGCTCAAACGTTTTCAGCTCAGTTACCTTTACCCTTTTGAGGGGTTTGATCGCATCATCCTGGTCCTTGCGGCGTCGGCTTTCTTGAAGGAACGAATGACGCAGGGGCTCTGGGCCGGGGTGGTCCTGATCGTGGCCGGCTCAATCCTGATCTCCCTGAGCTGACGGACTTCAAATTAAATGCCGCCCCCGGAAAAATGCCACAATTCCCCCACATGAAGGATGAAGGGGCGAGCCGCCGCGTTGCTTCCGTATTTGCGGCATTTTACTTCTGGCCGGTGAGGGCCGGCCAGATCCGTTGAAACGCTCGCAGGTTGGTCCGTAACGCGGTCTGCGGGTCGACGGGCGGTTTTTTGGGGTGATCCATGGTCGCGTTCTTACGTTGAGTCCAGCGGACGTAGGCGGCCGGCGAGTGCGCACCGCAAAGGTCCCCGCCCGCAACCCGGGTTTCGCGCCGGAGTTCATTCAACGCCCAGGCGACGTCCTCGACTGTGAAGAGGCCCTGTTCCCAATCGGTCACGGCGTCGCCGGGTTGCAGGCAGTCCATGTCGATGGTGACATAAACGCTGCGGCCGCGCATCTGCCCGAGCCGGCGGGTAAACTCCGCCCGCCAGGTGTCCGCCGTGATCCCGGGGTAACGCCGCTGGGCCGAATGGCTGAACCGATCTCGCCAGGGCATGAGCAGCAACCGGCCCGCTGCAACGGCCTTCTGGTTGCCGAACCACCGGTGCGGCGCATTCAGTTCGAAATTTGCGCAGCCCCAGACGATCACGGTCTCAAGCTGCGGTTGCCTGAAAGCCTGGTTCAGCCAGGTACCGCAGCACCAGGCCGGTGGCCGCGTATCCCAGTCCGGATGGTTGTCGAATGAGATAAGCGTAAACGGTTCGCGCAACGGGCGGAGCCATAGCGCGGACAAATGGTGGTAATCGCCCGAGCCGTACAGGGTAAAAGGTGCCACCGACGCCGAAGTTTCCGCCCAGAATGCTTCGATTTCGCGCGCCGGCGCGCAGTAACGGATTCGAGGTCCCCAGGCGCGGCGGTCAAGGTGGTTCCCGGCGCCGAGGATATCGGTGGGCCAGGCGCCGTCGAGATCGATCAACCGGGCAAAGGGCGCTTGCATGGGAGTTCGGAGTTCGGAGTTCGGAGTTCGGAGTTCGGAGTTCGGAGTTCGGAGTTCGGAGTTCGGAGTTCGGAGTTCGGAGTTCGGAGTTCG
>JAFBAP010000078.1 GCA_019247695.1 Verrucomicrobiota bacterium
GTGATAGGCGAGCAGCCGGCCGCCTTTGACCGCGCGACCTCGATCGTGGTCCCCCATTCCCGCCGCGCCTTGGCCCAGGCTGCGGCCCTCTTTTTCGGCCGGCCGGCGGACAAGCTGCGGATTGCCGGAATCACCGGCACCAACGGAAAAACCACCACGACGTACCTCATCAAACACCTCCTGGAACGAGCCCACCAGCGCACCGGCCTGATCGGGACGGTCGCCTACCAGGTCGGCGACCGCGTGTTGGCGGCTGAGCGCACGACGCCGGAAGCCCTCGATCTGCAGGAAATGCTGGCGCGGTGCGTTGAAGCGCGCTGCCAGGCGGTTGCGATGGAGGTTTCCTCGCACGCTTTGACTCAGGAGCGCGTCGCCGAGATCGCTTTCGACGTCGGCGTCTTTACCAACCTTACGCAGGACCACCTCGACTTTCACCGGAGTATGAAAAATTACTTCGACGCCAAGGCGAAGTTGTTCGAATCCCTGCGCGCCCACCCTCAGAAAACCAAGGCGGCGGTGATCAACATCGATGATCCGTACGGGCAACAATTGGCGGCCCGTTTCGGCAAGGATCTTCGGCTGGTCACGTACGGAATGGGGGCGCGGGCCGAATTCAGGGCCAGCAATTTCAAGGTGGAGCTGAGCGGAACCTCCTACCAGTTGGACGCGCAGGAACGCTCCTACCTCGTCCGGCTCCCGCTGATCGGCCGCTTCAACATCTACAATTCGCTGGCGGCTCTGGCGGCGACTTACGCGATGGGCGTCGACCTGCGGTCCTCGGTTCTGGCCCTGGCGCGTTCACCCCAGGTTCCGGGCCGGCTGGAAATGGTGCCGGCCAAGCGCCAGTTCCAGGTTTTCGTCGATTACGCCCACACCGACGATGCGCTTCTGAACGTCGTCAAGACCTGCCGCGACCTGCGCCCGCACCGGCTCATTCTGGTTTTCGGTTGCGGCGGAAACCGCGACCGGGCCAAGCGCCCGCTTATGGGGGCGGTTGCCGACCAGTACGCCGATCACGCGATCATCACTTCCGATAACCCGCGCAAGGAAGACCCGGAGGCGATCCTGCGGGACATCGAGGCCGGCTTCCGGCGCCGCAATTACGAAAAAATCGTGGACCGCCGTGAGGCGATCGCACGGGCCATCGCCCTGGCCGAGTCGCGTGACATCGTTCTGATCGCCGGCAAAGGCCATGAAAAGTACCAGGAGTTCGCTGATCACATCGTCCCGTTTGACGACGTGGAAGTCGCCGCGCGCGCCCTCGAGGATCGGCCCGTGGAATTGGTGCGTCATGGATCCTAGACCGATTGCACAGATTGCCGTCTGGTTAGGCCTGGGCGTTCCGGCCGGAGACGTCCAGGTGCAGCGCATCGTGACCGACAGCCGGATCGTGAAGCCGGGCGACCTTTTCGTGGCGTTACACGGCGAGAAATTCGACGGGCACGCGTTTCTGGCGGCGGCGAAGGCGGCGGGCGCGGCCGGTGCAGTCGTTTCGAGGCCGGATCCGGCCCTGCACGATTGGCCGCAACTGTGCGTGGCCGACACGCTGGCGGCCCTGCAGGGGATCGCGGCGGCCTACCGCGCAACGCTGCCGCTGCAAACTGTGAGCGTCACCGGCAGCAACGGCAAGACGAGCACGAAGGAGATGCTCGCGGCAGTCCTCGGCGTGCGTTACCGGGCCGGCAAAACGCTCGGCAACCTGAATAACCACATCGGCGTCCCGCTTACCTTGCTGAGCTTCGGGTCGGAACACGAATTGGGGGTGGTGGAAATGGGGACGAATCATCCGGGTGAACTCAAGCCCCTGGCGGCCCTGGCGCGATCTGCGGCAGCCGTGATCACCAACATCGGCGTGGCGCACATCGGTCATTTCCATTCCCAGGAGGCCATTGCCGTCGAAAAAGCGTCCGTCGCGGAGGCGATCGGTCCCGAAGGATTCGTGGTGCTGAACGCCAACGACCGGTTTAGCCCGTGCATCGCGGCGCGCTGCCGGGCGGCGGTGACGACCGCCGGGCTGGGGCGAGGCGAGGTCCAGGCGCGGGACCTGCGGTTTCACGATCGCGGGGTGAGTTTCACCCTGGCCGACGGCGCCCGTGCCGAGCCCGTGGAGTTGCCGGTCCCGGGCGAACACATGGTTGCCAACGCGGCGCTGGCGGTCGCCGCCGGCTTGCGATTTGGCGTCACCCTGGCCGAGGCGGCTCGCGCGTTGGCCGGCCTGCAATTGCCGGGGGGCCGATTCCGCGTGCAGAAGCTGCGGGAGATGCTCATCGTGGATGACGCCTACAACGCCAACCCGGACTCGATGGTGGCGGCGCTGCACACGGTCGCGCGCATGCAGTCCGGCAGACGCAAAGTGGCCGTGCTCGGCCGCATGGCGGAACTGGGTGAGGAGAGCGAAGCCGGTCATCGCCGGGTGGGCCGGAGCGCCGCCGAGGCCGGGTTCGAGTGCGTCATCACCGTGGGCCATGAGGCCGCCGAGATCGGGCGGGCGGCGGCCGCCGCGGGTTCGCCCCTGGTGCGCGCCACGGGATCGCACGATGAAGCGGTGCAACTCCTCCGCAGCGTGCTCCGCGCCGGGGACGTGGTTCTGGTCAAGGGCAGCGCCTCGGCCGAAATGGGCCGGGTGATTTGGGGCCTTGAAGCGCTGGAAAAGGAGGGTAAGTGGAGGGCGCCATGATGTACTATTTGTACTATCTCAGCCAGCCGCCCCATTTTGTCCTCAGCGGGTTCAACGTTTTCCAATACATCTCCTTCCGGGCGGTGTGCGCGGCGATCACGGCGTTTTTGCTGTGCCTGCTCTTCGGCAGTTGGGTGATCCGGCTTCTCACCTCCCTGAAATTCGGGCAGCCGATCCGGACCGCCGAGGAGGTGCACCGGCTCTATGAATTGCACGGGGGCAAAAAGGGTACGCCGACCATGGGCGGCGTCCTCCTGATGGGCTCGGTGGTAATCGCCACGCTGCTGTGGGCGCGCTGGGATAATGGCTTTGTCTGGCTCTGCCTTTTTACGATCGTCTTCACCGCCGCCCTGGGGTTCGCGGACGACTACCTCAAGGTCAAGAAGAAGAAATCCGACGGTGTTCCCGGGCGGGTGAAGCTGGTCTGCCAATTTTTTCTGGCCGTCGTGGTGACCGCCTATTTTCTGCTGAATCCGAGCCTGCAGGTCCAGGCCAAGGAGCTTTTTATCCCATTCTTCAAGGACCCGATCGTCGAAAACCTGGGCTGGTTGACGCTGATTTTTTACGCCCTGGTCATCATGGGGGCGTCCAACGCGGTGAACCTTACGGATGGGTTGGACGGCCTGGCCACGGGTTGCACGGTAACGGTGGCGTCCACGTACGCGGTGATGACGTACGCCGCGGGCAGCGTCCCGCTTTCCACCTACCTCGATTTGCCGTTTTACCGTCAGAGCGGCGAACTGGCCGTGCTCTGCGCCGCGCTGGTCGGGGCCGGTCTTGGTTTTCTTTGGTTCAACTGTCATCCGGCGACGGTGTTCATGGGCGACACCGGTTCTCTCTCGATCGGCAGCACCCTGGGGGTGGTGGCGATCTGCTGCAAACAGGAACTGTTGCTGGCGGTGGTCGGCGGCATCTTCGTGATCGAAGCCTTATCGGTGATTGCGCAGGTCCTGAGCTTCAAGCTGCGCGGCAAACGGGTGTTGCTGATGGCGCCGTTGCACCACCATTTTGAACTCAAGGGCTGGAAAGAAAACACCGTTATCGTGCGTTTCTGGGCGATGTCGCTGATGTTCGCCTTTCTCGGGCTGGCAACGTTGAAACTGCGATGAGATTCGAAGGAAAACGTGCGGCGGTCCTGGGTCTGGGCAGCAGCGGCGAGGCCGCGGCGAAGTTGTTATGCCGGGAAGGGGCCCGGGTGACGGTGCTTGACAGCGGTACGCCCGACCCCGTCCGGGCGAGCGGCCTGGCTGCGCTCGGCATGACGCTGGTCCTGGGGGAGCGCGCAAACACCGTGCCGGGTGATTATGATTTGGCCGTCGTCAGCCCCGGCATCGCCCCTGCAGCGCCGCTGTTCCGGAGGTTTGTGACCCGCGGGACGCCGTTGGTCGGGGAACTGGAGTTGGCCTTTCAATGCTGCCGCCGGCCGGTGATCGCCATCACGGGCACCAACGGCAAAACCACCACGACGCAGTTGATCGAACGCGTCCTGAACCAGGCAGGGGTAAGGACCGTCGCCTGCGGAAATATCGGACGGCCGCTCAGCGACGCGCTCCTGGAACAGGAGCGCCTGGACCGGTTCACCCTCGAGGTGAGCTCGTTCCAGCTGGAAACCATCCAAACGTTTCGCCCGGAGGTTGCGGTATGGCTTAACCTGACGCCGGATCACCTGGACCGTTACCGCGACATGGACGAGTACCGGCAGGCCAAGCTGCGGGTTTTTGAAAATCAGACGGCGGCTGATTTCGCGGTCGTCAACCTGGCCGATGCGCTGCCGCCGTTGGGAGCCCGGCGGATCACCTTCAGTGCCTCGATGCCGGGAGGCGATTTCTGGAGTAAGGGAGACAACCTCTACCACGGGGACCGGCATATCCTGAGCCTGCGTGACACCGGCCTGCGCGGTGTGCACAACCTCGAGAATGTCATGGCAACGCTGGGCGTTGCGCTGGCGCTCGGACTTGACCTCGCGGCGGCTGCTGAAGCGATCAAATCGTACCGCCCGCTGCCGCACCGCTGTGAACCGGTCGGTGAACGTGCCGGCGTGACGTTCATCAATGATTCCAAGGCGACGAACCTCGACGCCATGGCCAAGGCGCTGGAATCAGCCGAGCAGCCCATCGTTCTCATCGCCGGCGGCAAAGACAAAGGCTTCGGGTACGAGCCGTTACGGGATCTCGCCGCGCGAAAAGTGAAGCGGGCCGTGCTCATCGGCGAAATGGCGCCGGCGATCGAGGCAGCCTGGCTGGACCGGGTCCCGTGCCTGCGGGCGGCGACCCTGGCTGAAGCCGTGCGCGCGGCGGCCGGCGCCGCTTCGGCGGGCGACGTCGTCCTGTTCTCGCCCGGCACATCGTCTTTCGACATGTTCAAAAGCTACGCCGACCGCGGCGACCAGTTCCGCCGGATCGTTCAGGAGTTACCACGTGAAGATGATGAAACGTTCCCTTAACCGCATACCCAGCAAGCACGCCTCCAACCAACGCCTGCGCGCGACGGCCCAGCGCGCCCCGGTGAAATACGCGCCGGAGGAGCATGAGGTTGAAGAGCCCAACGTGAAACTATCCCGCGCTTTCGTGGTGGTGCTGCTGTTGCACGTCGTGGCGGTCGGCGGCATTTTTGCCTTCAGCGCGTTGAAAGACCGCCAGCAGGCCGGCAGCGGGACGGCGAAAGGCCGGGGGGAATCGCTCCCGGGCAACGTCGCGGCGACCACAAACCAGAACGAGTTGACGCCGGCGGCCAACTCCACCCACCGGGTCAAGCCGGGTGAAACGCTCGCAACGATCGCCATGGCCAACGGCCTCGCGCCTCACGACCTCGAGCTGGCCAACAACCTTAAGCCCGGCGCAGCGCTGGTTCCCGGCAAGGATCTGGTCGTTCCCGAGAAAGCGGCCCTGCGCCCGGTACCGCTGAACGTCCAGAAACTCGTGGAAAACCCCAAGACGGCGGCGCCCCCGAAAGCCGGCAACAACGCGGCCCCGGACAAGGGTGGCACCGGTCCCGATAAAGAGGCTGAAGACGGTTCCCGCAGTTACGTCGTCCAGCGCGGCGATACCCCGGCGCTGATCGCCAGGCGATTGAAAGTGAGTGCCGCCGAGCTGCTGAAGGTGAACAACATCCAGGACCCGCGGAAGCTGCAGGTCGGCCAAAAGCTGGCCGTTCCATAATCTGTAACCGAGCCTGCGCCCGCTACCGTTCGTCATGCACAAACAAAGCGCCTACCTCCTGGTGCTGGCCGTCGGGACGCTGACCCTGATCGGCATCGTCATGCTTTTCAGCACCGGCGCCTACGCCCCGGACAACCACGGGGACGAATTCAGCTTCTTAAAAAAGCAGAGTTTCTGGTTAGGGGTAGGTCTCACCGGAGTAGTCGTGTGTTCAGTGGTCGACTACCATTGGTGGCAGAAAACCTGGCACTTTTGGTTAGGCGCTTCGATCGTCCTCCTCACCCTTTGTTTCATCCGTCCGATCGGGATGCGGTTAAATGGTTCATCCCGCTGGGTGCACGCCGGGCCGCTGACCTTTCAACCGTCGGAGCTGGCCAAGCTGGCGTCGGTTATGTTCATCGCCTGGTGGTTTTCCAGAGAGGAGGAGGTTAAACGGAAGTTTCTGCAGACCTTCGCTTTTCCCTTCGCGGTGATCGGCGTCATTTTGCTGCTGATCATCACCGAGACGGACCTGGGCAGCACGCTGCTGATCGGCGGGACGGTCCTCCTGATGATGTTTGTCGCCGGCACCAGTTTGCGTTACCTGGGGCCGCTGGTGTTGAGCGGTCTGGTGGGTCTCCTGGCGGTGGCCTGGCGCATCTCCGAACGCCAGAGCCGGCTGCTCGCGTTTCTTAACCCGGAAAAATACCAGGAGACCGAAGGCCACCAGCAGTTGATGGGGCTCATCGCGTTCGGCTCCGGCGGGATCGACGGCCTCGGCCTGGGCAACGGGCGCCAGAAGATGTTGTACCTGCCTTACGCACACACCGACTTCATTTTCCCCGTCATCGGCGAGGAACTCGGCCTGAAGGTGACCTTGCTGGTGGTGTTCTGCTACCTGCTTGTCCTGACCGCGGGCATCCTGATCTCTCTGAATGCCAAGGACCGTTTCGGGATGCTCGCCGGGTTCGGCTTGACTACCATTCTGGCGCTGCAGGCGGCCATCAATATCGGGGTGACAACTTCGTTACTGCCTAACAAAGGTCTGCCGCTCCCTTATATCAGCTATGGAGGATCCAACTTATTCTTCAGCCTGGTCTGCGTCGGCATCCTCATTAACATCTACCGGCAGGGTAAGGATACCTCTTCCTCAGACAAAACGCGGCTCCCGGTGCGCATCCGCCACCTGAAGAGGATTTAGCGGGCCGGGATTCATGAACGTGGCGATTGCATGCGGCGGCACGGGAGGGCACCTGTTTCCAGGGATTGCCGTTGCCGAAGTGCTGCAGGCGCGCGGTCACCAGGTGTTGCTGCTGATCTCCGAAAAACCGGTCGACGCGACGGCGGTGCGGGACCGGACCGAGTTCCGCATCGAGCGCATTCCCGCAATCGGGTTGCCGCGCCTCGTCTCGGCGGACCTGCCGCGATTTGCCTTCAAGGCGGTGAAAGGGTTTGCCCGGTGCCAGCGGGTGTATCGGGATTTCCAGCCGCAGGCGGTGCTGGGGATGGGCGGCTTTACGTCCACCGCGCCGATCCTCGCCGGCCGGGTACGCCGTTTACCTACCTTTGTGCACGAATCGAACGCTATCCCGGGTAAAGCGAACCGTCTGAATGCCCGGCTGGCCAGCCGCGTGTTGGTCGGGTTTGAGGATTGCCGCCGTTTTTTTCCCAGGGCTCGCGTCGAGGTAACTGGAACACCGGTCCGGGCGAGCCTGCGCAGTACCGTCGACTGCGCTGCGGCGCGACGCGACCTGGGGTTGAAAACAGATTTTCAGACCGTGTTGATAATGGGCGGCAGCCAGGGCGCGCACGGGATCAACCAGGCGACCCTGGCAACCCTGACGCGTTTCGCCGGCCGTCCCGTTCAATTCATTCACCTCACCGGGACGCAGGATCAAAACAGCGTTTCGGAAAGTTATAAAAGCGCGGGCATCCCGGCGTTTGTGGGCGCGTTTTACCATCGCATGCAGGACGTTTACGGGGCAGCCGATCTCGCGGTGGCGCGTTCCGGAGCCGCGAGCCTGGCTGAGCTTGCTTACTTCGGGGTACCCAGCGTGCTGATCCCATTTCCGTACGCGGCGGAAAATCATCAACTTTTAAATGCGGAAATATTTGCGAGGCAGGGGGCGGCTGAAGTAATACAGGAGGCGCGGGTCGACAAAGACACGCTTGGCTCATTGATAGACCGGCTTCTGGCGGATGGCGCCGGGAGAAGGCAGATGGCAGCACGAATGCGGGCGTTGGCCCCGCAGGATTCAGCCGAGCGAATTGCCCGGTTGATCGAGACATCCGTCAAATGAATTTAGCGGTAGAAGAAATCACGACCGACCTCCTCTTAAGCGGTTCCCGGCGCGTCCACCTCATCGGCGTCGCGGGATCCGGCATGAGCGGTTTGGCGGGGTTGCTGCTGGCGTTAGGGCATGAGGTCAGCGGCTCGGATCGCGTCAGCACGGGCGAGATCCAAAGGCTGCAGAAGCTCGGTCTGAGGTTTCACCTGCCGCAGACGGCAGAAACCGTCCACGGGGCTGAGTTAATCATTTACTCGTCGGCGATCCGGACCGGGAACCCTGCTTTCGACGAGGCGCGTCGTCTCGGGCTGCCGATGCTGCGCCGGGCTGAAGCGCTTGCCGCCGTGATGTCATTGAAGAAGGGCATCGTGATTGCCGGGATGCACGGCAAAACGACGACCACGGCGATGGCCGCCCACGTCTTGCGCTGCGGCCGGATGAAGCCGTCCCACTACGTCGGCGCAGAAATTCCCCTGCTCGGCACGAACGCCTGGTGGGAAAGCGAAGGCGAATACTTCGTGGCGGAAGGGGACGAGAGCGACGGCACCCTGACCCAGTATAAGCCGGAGCATTGCATCCTTCTGAACGTCGAGGAGGAACACCTCGATTACTACGAAGATCTTCCGGCGATCGAGCGCGTGTTCCGGACGTTTCTTGAACAGACGCGCGGCACGGCCTTTTACTGCGTGGATGACCCGCACGCGGCGCGGCTGGGCGGGGCGCACCCGCAGGCCGTCAGCTTCGGATTCGGCGAGCGCGCCGATTACCGAGGCGGCGCGGTTTCGGCCACCGCGTTCGGCTCGGATTTTGAAGTCAGTGGCCGCGGCCGCTTTTTGGGGCGGGTCTTCCTCGGGGTACCGGGACACCACAACGTAAGCAACGCGCTTGGGGTGATCGCCCTGGCCCTTGAACTCGGCCTTGAATTCAGGGACGTGGCCGGCGCGCTCGAGTCGTTCCGCGGCGCTCGCCGCCGGTTTGAGGTGAAGCTGGCCGGCCCGGAATACACGGTCATCGACGATTACGGCCACCATCCTACCGAGATCAGGGCGACCCTCGCCACGGCCAAGGCTTTGGATTGCGCGCGCATCCTGGTGATGTTCCAACCGCATCGCTACAGCCGCACCCTGGCGCTCAAGGAAGAATTCGGACGGGCGTTTGCGGGCGCCGGCCTGGTCTATGTAACTGAAGTTTATGCGGCCAGCGAACGGCCGATCGCGGGAGTTGACGGCAACCTGATCGTGAGTTCGGCGCGGGCGCAAGGCTTCGACCAAGTCCATTACTTTCCGAAACGCCAGGCCTTGCATCGTGAAGTCGGCCGGGTGGCGCGGCCGGGCGACCTGATCATCAGCCTCGGGGCTGGGGACATCCACGAAGAGGCCGCCAAACTGGTGCAGGATTTGCAATTGGCGGCCGAACTGCGCGAAGTGATCGGCGCGGGCGAGGTCCGCCTCTACGAGCCGCTTTCGAAACATACTACCCTGCGGGTGGGCGGACCGGCGCAATTCTGGGTCGAGCCGGAAACGTGCGCCGGGCTGTCCAGCCTGCTGGCCTTTTGCTCCGCGCGGCGCTTGCCGGTTTTTGTGCTCGGACGGGGGTCGAACCTGCTCGTGCGCGACGGCGGCATCCCCGGAGTCGTGATTCACCTCGACCGCGGCGATTTCCTCTCCCTCAAGGTGCGAGGCCACGAGATCCATGCCGGGGCCGGGCTCCGGCTGAAGCAGGTTTGCGCGGCTGCCCGAACGGCGGGCCTGGGCGGTTTCGAGTGGATGGAAGGCATTCCCGGCAGCGTGGGGGGGTGCCTCCGGATGAACGCCGGCGCCATGGGGTCGGAAGCGTTTCAACAGGTCGTCAGCGTGCAAACGATGAACGTGCGCGGCGAGTTTGAGACCTTGTATCCGGACCAGATGGACGTGCGCTACCGCAACGTGCCGGCCCTGTCGGACCGTATCGCCGTGTCAGCGGGGTTTCGAGGTTTCCCGGCCTCCCTCGACGAAATCAATGACCGCCTCGAGGCGTCGATCCGGAAACGAAAAGCCACCCAGCCGATCGCGGCGAGTGCGGGGTGTATCTTCAAAAATCCGGTTGAATGCCCTGCGGGCAGGCTGGTGGAAGAACTCGGGTTAAAAAACCTGTCGGCCGGCGCAGCCCGCGTATCGGAAGTGCATGGCAATTTCATCGTGAACGACGGGGGCGCCAAGGCTTCCGACGTGCTCGATCTGATCGAGGAAATTCGGAGTGTAGCCAAACGGAGCCGAGGCATCGACCTCGAGACGGAAGTTCAGATTATAGGAGTTGCGGATGCATAGTTTTCTGGCGGGACAAAAGGTGGTGGTATTGTGCGGCGGTCCTGGCGCGGAGCGCGAGGTGTCGCTCCGGTCAGGCGCGGCGGTGGGCAAAGCGTTGCGGGCGCTCGACGCGGAAGTCGTCCTGATGGATGCAGGAGCGGATGGAACCCTTCAGTTGCCCGACGCCGTGGATGTGGTGTTCAACGCGCTGCACGGGACCTTCGGCGAGGATGGCACGGTCCAGCGCCTGCTTGAGGAGCAAGGGGTGCCGTACACCGGGGAGAACGTGGCCGGCAGCCGGTTGGCATTCGACAAGATCGCATCCAAACAGCGCTTCATCGAGCGCGGCGTGCCGACGGCGGCCTACATCACCGTACGCAGGGGGGATTCCGGCCGGCCGAGCTTCGCTTTGCCGGCGGTGGTCAAGGTCCCCTGCCAGGGGTCCAGCGTCGGCATTTACATCGTCAGGACCGAAGCGGAATTCGACGCTGCCGTGGCGGCGGCTTTCGCTCAGACCGGCGAAATTCTGATCGAGGAATTTGTCGAAGGCCGCGAACTCACGGTCGGCATCCTGGGCAGGCAGGCGCTGCCGGTGATCGAGATCCGGCCGAAAGGCGGTTTCTACAGTTACGAAAACAAGTATACCTGGACCAACCGGGGGGGCGCCGCGGAACACGAGTGCCCGGCCGCGCTGGATCCCGCGGTCACCCGCCTCGTCCAGGAAACCGCGCTGGCCGCGCATCGTGCGCTCGATCTGGAAGTCTACTCGCGAGTGGACGTTATCCTGGACCGGCGAGGCCGGCCCTACGTGCTGGAGGTCAACACCATCCCGGGAATGACCGAAACCAGCCTGCTGCCTGAGGCCGCCGGGGTTGCCGGCCTTTCCATGCCGAAGCTTTGCGAAAAGATCGTTGAGCTCTCCCTCGACAAGCGGACCTCGAACCAGCGCCAATGGTAAAAAAAATTCCGCCCAGGCAGAATCGCCGGGTCTCGACGGGACGCCAGCGTCGCGATCAATACCTGCTCGACGTCAAGGTGCGCGCGCACAAAGCGGCCGCGCAACGGACCCAACGCGTGATTTTTTTGTCCTGTATTCTGGTGACGGCGCTGGCCGTCGTGGGCGGCATCACCTTCGGTACAAAGAGCGCCTTGAATGCGCTCTTTTTCAAAAACCCGGATTACCGCGTCAAAACCATCGAGATCGTCTCGGACGGCAATCTTAGCCGGGAAGCCATCCTGCGGGCCTGCAATCTGAGCGAGGGCATGAACATTTTCTCGGTCAACCTCCCGCAGGTACGGGAAAGTCTCGGCAGCCTTCCGCAGATCGAAGACAGCCGCGTCGAACGCATTCTCCCCGATCGTCTGGTGATCAAAGTCCAGGAACGGCGCCCGGTGGCGTGGGTGGTTCCTCCGGAGACAAACCTGGCCTCGTTTAACTTCGAAAACGCCTACCTCATTGACCGGCGGGGCGTTCTGCTCAAAACCAAATCCATCGCCCCCGAGTACCGCGGCCTGCCTGCGATTTCAGGGGTCAAGACCAGCAACTATTCGCCCGGGCAGGCACTCGATCAGGACGAAGTGCGGGCAGCATTGGACCTTATCCGGATCAACTCCGAGATCCTGCAGACCCGCTTCCAGATCCGGAGCATTGACGTCTCGAAAGGGTATTGCCTGGTCGCCACCGACCGCCAAAAGGCCAGCGTGACGTTTAACCTGGATAACCTCGAGTGGCAACTGCACCGGCTCGCCCTCCTGCTCGACTACTGCGAGCAGAACAGCAAGGCGCTGCAAACAGCGAACCTGATGGCCGAACGCAACGTGCCCGTGACCTTCGTCCCGGAGGAAACGCCTGAAACGCTGGATGACCCCGAGGAAATCGATCAGCAGCCCGAGGTCATCATCCCCCACAACGCCGCCAAACCCGCCGGCAAGGTTATCATCGGCAGAAACAAGGCCGAGGGCCGGAGAACAAAGGGCGGGGTGCCGAAAAAAGCGTCGCACGTACGGCATGCCCTCTAAACTCGAGAAGGTTCGACTGGAATGGCTAAAGATAATATTTTCGCAGGCCTTGAGATCGGTACCTCGAAGGTTTGCGTCGTGGTGGCCGAAGCGCGTCATGACGGCACCGTAAAGGTATTGGGCATCGGGACGGTTCCCTCGCGCGGTATCCGGAAGGGCGAGATCGTTGATTTCGAAACGGCAAAACGCTGCGTGCACGATGCCATCGTTGATGCCGAGGAAAAAAGCGACGTCGACATCAGTGAAGTCTATCTCGGTATCACCGGCGGCCACATCCGCAGTTTCAACAACCGGGGCGTGGTCCTGCTGGAAGACGATCGCGAGGAAATCGAGGAGCACGACCTTAAAGAGGTGTGCAAGAACGCGTGCGACGTCAGCCTGCCGGAACAAAACACGATCCTGCACACGATCGTCCAGCGTTACTACGTGGACGGCCGGGACGGCGTGCTCAACCCGGTGGGGCTGTTCGGCAAACAGCTGGAGGCGGATTACCACATTGTTTACGGGATCGGTAACCGGATCAAGAACGCCATCCGCTGCGTCAAGGAACTCGATCTGGAGACGACGGACGTGGTGATCAACTCGTTCGCCACGGCCCAGGCGATTCTCGACAAGAACCAACGGCAACTCGGCGCCATTGTGATCGACATCGGCGGGGGTACCACCGATTACGTCGTGTACGTCGGCGGCGCCGTCCGTCAAAGCGGCGTCCTGGGCGTCGGCGGCGACCACATCACCAACGACATTTCCATCGGCCTGAAAATCCCGACCGCACGCGCCGAAAGACTGAAGATTGAAGAAGGCAACGTCAACCTGGGCACCACCCGTCCCGATGAAACGATCGTCCTGAAAGACGAGACGGGGTTTGCCGGCCGGGAAGTTGAGCGCGAAGTTCTGAACCAGATTATCCATGCGCGGCTCCGGGAAATCCTGGAGGTCGTGCGTCGTCAGATCGAGGCGGATCAGAAGAGCCTGGACCTGGTGGGCGCCGGCGTTTTCATTACCGGCGGCTGCAGTCAGATTCGCGGGTTGGAATCTCTGGCGATGGAAGTGTTCAGCATGCCCGTACAGATCGCGCACGCGTTGCCGATCGCCGGGGTGACCTCGGCCTTCGAGAACCCGCAGTATGCGACCGCCCTGGGGCTTGTCCGGTATGCCCAGTTCATGCACATGGACCGGCCGGCCCCGAGAAGCATTTTTGGCCGGTTGAAACGTTTTTTTTTCGCCTGATCGGAAAAATTCAATAAATACCAAAAGCTATAAAACCAGGAAGGGAATGAGGTGATCGAATCAAAGGCTATGGTCCAATTAAACCGGCAATATGAACGCAGTTACAGTTTAGAAGAGCCGATCACGATAAAGGTCGTCGGGGTGGGTGGGGCCGGCTCGAATGCGTTGGATCGCGTCATGCTGGACGGCATCGATGCGGTGGAGATGGTAGCGATTAACACCGATGCGCAGTCGTTGGCCGCGTCCGTGGCTACCCAGAAAGTTCAGCTTGGCCGGAGCCTGACGCGCGGCTTGGGGACGGGTGGCGACCCGGAGCTGGGGCTCGCGGCGGCCCAGGAGGCGGTTGAAGAAATCCGGAGCGTCCTGCGCGGCGGCAACGTCATCTTTATCTGCACGGGGCTGGGGGGCGGCACGGGATCGGGGGCCGGCCCGTTGATCACGCAGCTTGCCAAGGAGAATAACGCGCTGGTGCTGGTGTTCGCGGCGATGCCTTTCAGCTTCGAGGGCCGGCGCCGATGCCAGCAGGCGGCGACAAGCCTGGCGCAGCTGAGGTCGGTGGCCGATGCCGTCGTCTGCTTTGAGAACGACAGGATGGCTGAACTGGCGTTGCCTCGGATGGGAATCCACGAGGCCTTCGCGGCTGCAGACCTGACCATCAGCCAGAGCATTCGCTCAATCGCCAACCTTCTGCAGCATCCTGGGTTGCTTCACATCGGGTTTGACGACGTGTGCGCCGTCCTGCGTAACGGGGATGCGCGCGCCCTCTTCGGGTACGGTGAGGCGGAAGGCGAAAATCGGGCGCACGAGGCCCTGACGAGGGCCTTGAAAAGTCCCCTGATGAACCGGGGCGAGTTGCTCGCTGACGCCTACCACGCCGTGGTTCATATCTGCGGGGGGACGAGCGTCACCCTGGGCGAGGTGCAAATCGTGATGGAGGAGTTGAACCGGCACATCAACGAACAGACCCAGATTTTCATGGGGATCGGGATCAACTCAAAAATGGGGGGCAAACTGTCCGTCAGTGTCCTGAGTTCGCTTGGGGACGGCTCCGTCCGGGCGGTGCAGCCGCCGCCGGCTCTGCACGCTATACCCTACCAGACGTTGCCTGCGCCCGTTCCGGACACCGGTCCGGACCCTGCCAGGGCGACGGTTTTACCGGATCGTGCCCGCATTGCCGCAGGCCCGGTGCCTGTGTCCGTTGCCGGTGAGGGTGATCATGGCACGACCGGCCCGTTTCAACCACCGCCTAAGCGGGCGGAAGTGATGCAGGCAGAGCCGGCGTCCCGCGGCCGCTTTGACAAGGGTGAGCCGACTATCATCGATGGTCAGAACCTCGACATCCCGACGTTCCTGCGCAAAAACCCGGAGAATCGTTAGGTGCGATGCGGATCGCGGAAGGCCCGAACCGGCCTGCAGGAAACCGTGACAGCCGCCCCCGGGCATGCTTCCGGGGGCGAACCCGATACGTGCTGGACGCGGCCTTTCGAAAAGGGTATATTATCGGCTTGGCATGGCGTTTGAACGCACAGAGTGTATCCTTCATCAGATTTCGCCGAAGGCGTTCTCCGCCGCTGTGCGTCCCCCGGTGAGTTCGGTTCCGCCAACCGGCCCGGAGGCAAACAAGCATCCGGAGGCCCTGTTCCAGGAAGCGCTCAGCTTCCTGCGGGAGGGAGGCTACCGGGTGACAAAACCGCGCGAGCTGATCCTGCGTGCGGCCATCTCCTTCACCGGACCGTTCCACGCCGAGGACCTGCTGGCCAAAGCCCGCGAGATTGACCGGTTGATCTCCCTGGCCACGGTCTACCGGACCTTGCCGATGCTGCTGGACAGCCGTCTCATCCGGGAGGTCGAGCTCAACCGCGAACACCGCTATTACGAGGTGAACCGGGAGCAATCGCCGGCGGCGTTTCACATCGTGTGTACGGACTGCGGCCAGGTCGTACAGGTGCAGGACGAGTGCATCACCCTGCGTGAACGTTTCCTGGCCAATCGCCTGGGCTTCAAGCCGTCAAAACTGAACGTTCGCATTGAGGCGACGTGTCTGGAGTTGCTGCAAACCGGCGAGTGCCGCCGGCGTGAGCCCGAAAGTCCGCCGGGTGCGGGCTCCAGGGAGGCGTCGCCGAAATTCAAAAGCGAGGCCGGACAGGCCGCCCCTTAAGGCGCCGCGCCTGTGTCTTGCCTCAAGCCGCGTTTCGGCTCCGGATCAGTCGGTCAGTCAATCAATCGTTGCGCCGGATCTTCGAGAGAAGCCGCAGGATTTCCAGGTAAAGCCAGACCAGGGTCACGGTCAGGGCAAAGGCGCTGTACCACTCCATCCACTGCGGGGCGCGGACCTGCACCCCCTGGTCGATGAACTCGAAATCAAGCACGAGGTTCATCGCCGCCACCGCCGCCACCAGGAGGCTGAATCCTATGCCGACCGGACCTGCATCCTGCAGAAACCCGAATGACTGATGGCTGAACAGGGAGAAGATCATGTTCCCGAGGTAAAGCAGAACCACCCCGGCAGTTGCCGCCACGATCATGGATCGAAACGTCTGGGAGACGCGGATGAAACCGGCCTGGTAGCCGGCGAGCAGCGCGAACATCACTGAAAAGGTCAGGCAGACCGTTTGCACCACGATGCCGTGAAAGCGCTGCTCGAAGAAGACGGACACCGACCCGATAAACAAGCCTTCGGCCAGGGCGTAACACGGGCCCGAGACCCGGCTCCAGACCGGTCTGAAGGCAGTTACCATCGCCAGGATAAATCCCCCGAGAGCGCCGCCGAAGGCGAAGGGCGCAGCCAGACCGGGTTCGTGGAGACAAGCGCGCCAGCTGAACGCGGCGGATCCTGCCACGAGCACCAGAAGCAGAAGGGTTCGACTGACCACGCCTCGCAAGGTCATCGCGCGAGCCGATGCCGGCAGCGCACGAAACATCGATTCAGTTAAAACCGGATTTGTTGAACGCATAAGGAGCTTTGAAGGAGTTATATTATGCCACAGGCGGGCCGGTTTTGCTCGAAAAACGCGGGTGGCCGGCACACCCGGCGGGACGGAACCGAGGCCGCATTCAAAAAAAACCAAGGCCGCGCGGCTTGCACTGCGCGGCCATCGTTCCGAGAACTTCGTTTCAGGGTTCGACCGTTCAGGCCAGAACTTCCTGAGGAACGTCAATCGGCTTCTCTTTCTTGCTCAACGCCCGGCGCAGCTTTGCCAAAGCAATGTTCTGCAACTGCCGGATGCGTTCACGGGTCACGCCGAACTTCTTGCCGACCTCTTCCAGGGTCTTCGGTTTGCCGCCGTCCAGTCCGAACCGCTGAAAGATGATCTTCCGTTCGCGATCATCGAGCACTTCAAGCAATTCGCTGACTTCGTCGCGGAGGTTCTTATCCCGCAACAACTCAAACGGCGTCTGCGCATCCTCATCTCCAACGATCTCACCGAACTCGGTCGAGTCATCGTCGCTGATGGGAGCATCCAATGAGGCAGGACGGATCGAGACCGTCTTGAGCTGTGAAACCTTGCCGCTGGAAATGCCGATCTCCTCGGCGAGTTCCTCATCGGTCGGTTCACGCCCCAGTTCCTCGCTCATTTGCAAGGAAACCCGTCTCATTTTTGAGATCTTATCGACCAAATGGACCGGCAGACGGATGGTCTTGCTCTGGTTGGCCAGCGCGCGTTTGATGGATTGTTTGATCCACCAAGCAGCGTAGGTACTCAGTTTGCCACCTTTTGCCGGGTCGAAGCGCTCCACGGCCTTCATCAAGCCGATGTTGCCCTCAGAGATCAGGTCAAGCAGCGGAAGCCCTAAATTCGCGTAATCGTGTGCAATTTTAACCACCAAGCGAAGGTTCGCCTTAATCATCAACGCACGCGCTTCACGGTCGCCCTTCTTGATGCGCGCGGCGAGCTCAATCTCTTCTTGGGGGGTGAGAAGCGGAATTTGTCCAATCTCGCGGAGATATATCTTAATCCCCGTATCTGAATCTTCACCAGCCATAGTAACGTGTTCGGTATTCCAAAGACAACCAACCATCTTCTCTGCCCGAAACAGCGGGCCTGAGAAAATGCTTAACCACCTTAATCAATTCCTTCGGGCTTTGACACCCCAAGAAGTCACGGTGTTCAAGAAAATCCTTTGCTATTCTCTTATTTTTAGTTCTCAGCAAAGGATTGTTCCAAAAAGGGTTTCGCCTCTTACTTCCAGCTTGGATTCTAAAAAAATCCCAAGCCGCCATCGTTTTGCCCTTGTCCCGCCACAAGCAGCGTCATGCTTGTCCGGGGTCAAACGTGAACCTGCAAGAAACCACAGCATTATAGGGTTGTCAAAAAATTCCTCACGTTAAGCCCCGTTGCAGGTCTGACCCGGCCAACCCGGGCCGGTGCCGCGAAGCCGTAGCGGAGTTTACCATGGACATTTCATCACCTGAGGACCCGGCGAATACCTGGACCGGAAAGAGCGTTCTGGACTCGGACGGCCAACAAATCGGCGTCGTCGACGCAGTCTGGCTCGATCCATCGACGTTGGCGATCGAGTTTGCGGGCGTTCAGATCGGCTTGGGGTTCGGAAAAACGCACCTGGTTCCCGCAAAAATGGTCGTCCCCTCGGAGGACGAGTATGCCGTCCGGCTTCTCTGCCCGGGCTCGCTCGTCAAAAGCGCGCCGGCCTTTGTCCCGGGTCTGGAGTTGGCCGCGCTTGACAAGGAACGAATCAATCAGCACTTCGGAGTCCAGGTACCTGCGCAGCGGGTTACCGATATCCAGGACGTCCGGCCGGGTGAAGGCCTGAATCCCGGGCAGGCGGAGCCGCCGAACGAGCCGGGTTCCCTGGCCCTGACCCCGCCTCCGCTACCCGAGAGCGAACACACCGCTGCTGAACGCGCTTTCCCTACGGAGCACCCATTAAAAGACTGGATCAACGAAGCTCACTGACCGCCACCCGTCACCCGTTACCCGCCACTCGTTACTCGTTACCCGTTAGCCGTTACCCGCTCACCGCCCGTAAACCCTCCCTTTCCATTCGGATCGCTGCCCGTGCCAATAGCGCCAGGCTGACGACCACGTCATCAGCAGGTAGAGAAAACTGGCTCCGGAAAGGGCAAAAACCCGCCACCAGGCCAGCCGGTAAAATCGGATCACGGGCGTGTAAGTGGCGGCCATGATGCCCACGGCCGCAAGGCCCAGCAACCGGGTCCGGCGCCGCGCAAAAATCAGTGCCGCCCATGGCACCCAGAAGAGGGCAAGCATGGCAACGGTTGTGCCCGCGAGAAGAAACGAAGAATAACCGAGCTGGGTAAAGGCCGTGCGGTCCACCATGCGCCAGAACTCAGCCAAGCGGCCGTAAGACCGCCGGCTTTTCACGGCGTGACTTAATCCGACCCAGGTGCTGCCGCCGGAACGTTTAACCTCCTTTGCCAGCGTGCAATCATCGATGAGCGCACCTCGCAACGCTGCGAATCCGCCTAAGGTGCGAAGCCGGTCCGTGCGCAGAAGGATGCAGCCCCCGGCTGCGACCCCCAGTTTGGTTCCGGGCCGGTTGCCGAGGGCGAACGGGTAGAGCAGTTTGAAAAAATAGACAAACGCGGGCACCAGCAGCTTTTCCCAATCCGATCGGGCGCTGAGTTCGGCCATGACCGAGACCAGGTCGCGCTTCTCCGTTTCCAACTTGCGCAGCAGCGCGGCAAGGGTTCCCGGAAGCAATTCGATGTCGGCATCCAGGAGCAGCACCAGTGGCGATTGCACCCGGGTCAGCCCCTGGTGGAGCGCCCAGAGTTTACCCGACCAGCCGGGGGGCAGCGGTTCGCCCTGGATGACGGTCAGTCTCTCGGCCGGAACGGCCGCCCGGGCGTACCCGGCGGTTTCATCGGTTGACTGATCATCAATGACGACCATCTGCAAACCCGCGCCCTGCGCTGCCAGCGCCTTGAGGGTACGGCTGATGGTCGCTGCCTCGTTTCTGGCGGGAAGCAGGGCCGTCACTGACCCCAGGTCCAGGTGGTTTGCCGCCGGATCAGGCTCGAGCCGTTCGCGGGTGCTCCAGGGGCGCCAGGGAAGCAGGCCCAGGCAGGCCCAGGCCGCGGCAACCGGCAGAATGGCGCCTTGTAAAGCCTCCTGAGGCCATGCGACCCCGAACGGCCCTCGGCTTAGTCGCATCAGGCCGATTGAGGGTAGCCCAGGTACCGTGGGTTCTGGGCCGTCGAATCGAATTTGTTCGAGGTTTTGTAGAGCTCGAATTTCCCGCTGGCGGCCGCCTGCCGGGTTTTGGCAAGCAGAGTGGCCAGTTGTTCGGAGTTGAACGGCTCGTAAGTACGAACCGCCTCGAACGCCTGATCCAGGATCTGCATCGAGTCGATGCCGGTAATGACCACTGAGACCGGCAAATGCATCGCGTAATGAAGGCATTCAATCGGGGACACGGTGTTGCTTTTCAGCAGGAGACCGTCGCCCATGCTTTTCATTCCCAACACGCCGATGCCTTCCTTTAACGCCGCCGGAACCACCTGGTGCCGAAAACTACGAAAATGCGCGTCCATGAGGTTGAGCGGCATCTGAACGGTATCGAACTGGAAACCGTGCTGTCCAGCCACCTCCAGCATCCGGAGGTGAACGGCCGGATCTTTGTGACCGGTGAACCCGATGAAACGGAGTTTGCCGGCCTGCTTTGCTTCGAGAAAGGCCGCCATGGCGCCGTTCTCATCGAAGATCTGGTCCGGATCCTCCATGCGGATGACCTCGTGGTGTTGCAGGAGGTCCAGGCGGTCGGTTTGAAGGCGCTGCAGGGATTCTTCGATCTGCTGGGCTGCCGCCTGTTTGGTGCGGCCGTCAATTTTGGTCATCAGAAAGGCTTTGTCCCGGTAACCGTCACGGAGCGCCTTTCCCATCCGGATTTCGCTGGCGCCCTGGTTGTAATCCCAGGAGTTGTCCAGGAACGTGATCCCGCGATCGATCGCGGTGCGGATGATCCGGATGCTGTCGGCTTCATCCGGCTGCTTGCCGATGTGGAATCCGCCGAGCCCGACGAGCGAGACCTGCTGGCCCGTACGCCCCAAGGTACGGTACAGCATGTCACCTTTTCTGGTCTGCTCGGGGTGCGGTTGATCCTGACCGGATTCCTCCGCGCCGCTCGATGCCGGCAAAAGCGCCGGAGCAACGAGTCCGGCGCCCAAGGCAAGGGAACTATTTTTCAGAAAATCACGGCGACTGGTTTTCATAAGATGTTCTGGTTCCGAAAGCGCCGAGCACGCGCAACGCCGCGCAAGCTGCACCGTAGCCGTTATCCACGTTTACGACGACCAGCCCCGGGGAGCAGCTGGCCAGAGCCGCCTGCAGGGCAGCCGTGCCGTTAGCCGCAACCCCATAGCCGACGGAGGTGGGCACGGCGATGACCAGGCCCGGCACGAGCCCGCCGACCACGCTGGGAAGTGCACCGTCCATTCCCGCGACGACGATTACGACGGGGAAGGTCCGGATTTCTTTGATCCGCTCGAGGAGGCGCCAGAGCCCGGCAACGCCGACGTCGCTTGCCAGGGTGGTTGCCTGACCATAAAACGCCAGGGTCCGCATGACTTCCAGGACCACCGGTGCGTCGGATGTACCGGCTGAGAGAACGGCGACCCGGGGACGTGCCGGAGGCGCTTTTATCAGGCCAAAAAACGCCGTGCGCGAGACCGGATCGTAGTCGAGCTGCCGCTTCAAATCCGGCGGCAACCCGTCGTACTGGCGTTGCGCCAAGCGGGTCAGCAAGATCGACTGCCCGGCTACAGCCGCTTGTTCAAGGATCCGCGCCAGCTGGGGAACGCTCTTGGATTCGGCGTAAACGGCCTCGCTGAAACCGAGGCGTTCGGCGCGGTCGAAATCGAGTTTGATCTGCTCGTCCTCGCGCATCGTCAGGTGTGCAGAAAAGCGCTGCCGACCCGGTAACGTTCATACCGGACGGCGGTGCCGGGCGGGATCGCAACTCCGGCGTCCGGTAAGGACCGGAGGTGGCAGGTAAGCCGATCTTGATCGTCGATGGAAAGCTGCCCAAGGGTTTGCGGATCCAGCTCGATGACGATTGCACCGCGCCGGACCCGGCACCGGACGACCTGGGGCTTTAAGCTGGCGGCGATAGCTTGTTCGACCCGGTGAATCAAGCGCAGCGTATCCGCCTCGATGCGGATACCCGATTCGACCCGGCTTGCCAGGCAAGGCGCGGCGGGCAGGTCGGCGATGTTCCCGAGCCCGAGGCGTGCAGCCAGCGCCCGGACGTCCGCCTTGGCCAGGCCTGCTTCGACGTACGGGTGCCGCACCCTGAAGAGTCGTGCCGCTTCCAGGCCGGGACGATACTCGCCCAGGTCATCCTGATTGGCTCCCGAAAGGATTGTCGCGTCCGTCAACCGGTGAATCGCTTCATAAAGGCTGTGCTTGCAGTGGAAGCAACGGTTAACCGGGTTGCTGCGGTAATTCTCATTTCCAAACTCGCCCGCATCGAAAACGGTCAGAGACCAGCCTTCCCGTTGCGCAAGGGCGCGCACCCTCGCACTCGCTTCTTCAGGGACGGCCGGGGAAACCGCGTGAAACATCGCGGAAGCGCCGTCGGGCAGCACCCGGTGGGCCAGCGTCGCCAGGGTAAGGCTGTCAACCCCTCCGCTGACTGCGATGGCGACGGGCTGCACGTTGCGCAGGATATCGTTCAGCCGGCCCTCAATGCCGTCCAGGTCAACAGGGTCAGGCGCGTAAAGCTCAGGCGCTTTCGTCATGGCCGGGAAGTTCGGTGGGTGGAACCTTTTGGTTTTCATGCTCGGCTTTAAACCACGGTTGACGGTCCCGCAGCTGCCGGAAAGCCTGCTCCGTTGCCAGTTGGCCAGCTTCGATTCGGCGAAAGTGCCCGCCCTCGATGCGGGCCAGATCTTCGATCTCGGCCTTTCCCGAAAAACCGGCGCCCGGGCGTGACACGACCTTCACCCTGACCGGCCGGCCCGTCACCGCGACCGGCTCAATGGTGCGTGCCAGGGTGAAACCGTGCACAAAATGGTAACGCAACCCGATGGTGGTAGTCTCTTCAAAGCACCGCCGAGCCACTTCCTCGACGTCATCCGGAGCGGTGAGAAGCCGGAGATGGGCGGCCGACCGGCCCCGTTTTCCGATCGCGGTCTGCTGCACGACATCGAGAATCGCAGGGTGCGAGCGTAACCGGTCCAAAGCGGCGGCAAGGTCCTCCGGCGTCTGGTCGTCCACTTCAAATTCCACCACGGCAAGCTCGCGCCGGCAGAAGTCCGGCGCGGGAAATCCATCGGCCACCGTGCCTTCGGCCGGGTGGCCGGGCCGCCAGTCCTCCGCTGCCGCCGCCGTGTCCATCTGCGAAGCGGCGCGGTCGTCTTCCTCCCGCCGCGCCGGAGCTTCCGAAAAGGCCAGTACGCGCAGGCAGTTGCTGATACCGGCCAGCGATTTGGTGCCCAGGCCGGTGCCGGAGCGCAAAAGCGCCTGCGAAATCCGCCGGCCAAGCGGTCGGCAACCCAGGTAACGGACAATGGCTGCGCCGGTCGGGGTGACGCGTTCGCCATCGATCCCATCCTGGTGCACCGGAAAGCCCTCCAGCAACCAAGCCGTTGCCGGGGCCGGCACCGGAAGCAATCCATGGGCGGTCCGGATGCGCCCGGTACCCAATGGGAGAGAGCCGATCGACCACAGGCCTGCGTCTAATACCGCAATCAATTGGGCGGCTCCGACAATGTCGACGATCGAATCGGTCGCGCCGACTTCATGAAAGGCCACGTGTTCCTCGGCGATCCCGTGGACCTGCGCTTCCGCCTGGGCCAAAAGGCCGAAGATCCCGAGAGCATGGGATTTGACGCCGGCCGGCAAAAGGGCGTCGCCGATCAATCCCTTGATTTCCCGCCAGGTAACGTGCCCGTGCCCGTGCCGGACGGGCGCCGCGTCCGGAGCCGGCCACGGCACAGACGCATGCTGGTGTTCGCCCGTATGATGGTCCTCGGCGTCACCATCACCCGCCTGGGCGCCGTCCACCTCGACTAAAAAACGCAACCCATGCAAACCATGGTTCCGGTGCGCTTCCACGCGGCAGGCGCGCAGCCCAGGCAGGCGCATTGCATCGACAGCCGCAAACAGACCATCCTGATGCTCCGGAAAAGCATGCAACAGGGCCGCGATGAACATGTCTCCTGCGATGCCTCCTACCGGATCTAATTGTACTTCCATGCTCAGAACGGCCGTCCCCGGACGGTTACCCCCCACGTTGACACCACAATCAACCGGGCTGCAAGCGAATGGTCCTGGGGGCGACTCCCTGAGCGTGGCGTACGGCGTGCAGTCCGGTCAGGCGGAGATTCGCCGGCGACGGCGGGCGAGTTTCCTGGCCGCCGGACAACCGGCAATCCCGGCCAGGGCAACGAGGGCAAGCAGGAACGTGGAGGTTTCCGGTACCGGGGTCACCAGAATGCGTGCATCGGAAATGTTGAGCCCAATGTCGTTCACCGTACCGCTCGGCAGGATGTCAGCCCGGCTGAGCGTAAGATTGGAAAAGGTACCGGTATTCAGCACGGGGCCGCTCTGCAATTGCGTGTAGAGGGGGTTCAGGCTGGTGCTGGCATTCACGCTGAATTGGAATGCCAGGAGGTCGTTCCCGTGCTGCAGGTCGAAGCCGAGTTGGGGGTACGCGCTGGCGATCTGCAGGGCCACATCGCTCGAGGTGACGGGCTCTTTGACGCCCCCGACCTGATAGGAGAGACCGGTTGGCGTAATCGAAAGGTACCGGCCGCCGACGTCGAGGGTCAGGTGGGCGGTATCGAGGGTGAAATCGAGGCGGAAGGGGGCCGGGTTCGACCCCACGAAACTCGGCCAGCCCGGGGTACCGTCGATCACTCCAGTGATGTCGTAACTGACTGCATTGCCATAAGCCGAGCCGAACGTGAACGAAGCCAGCGCCACAATTGCTATGAAAATTCTCATTTACATAGTTGCATTACCCGAATCGGCCCCGCCGAGTCGAGCGCAGAGTTCTGGCACACCACGGCCACGGCGAAGAAACGGATCACACGGCGCCACGGCGGAACACGGCGAACACGGCGGGAAGAGGGGGAAAGAGTTCGGAGTTCGGAGTTCGGAGTTCGGAGTTCGGAGTTCGGAGTTCGGAGTTCGGAGTTCGGAGTGGCATCTGGGGGGCAGGTGCGAGTGTCAAGCTTAGAGTTACCGCCCGCTCCTCTTAATCTGTGTCAATCTGTGTAATCTGTGGATGGATCCTCTTTTCTGCGTTCTTCTGCGTGTTCTGCGGATCATTTCGTTTTCCCGCCGGGTGAGCCTGACGCTCCAGGGAGATCGGGCCCGGTTCTACGACGCCTCCGGGCTCCGAACCCCGAACTCCGAACTCTTCCTCTTCCCGCCGTGGTCGCCGTGTGCCGCTGTGGCGCCGTGTGATTCTTTCCCGCTGTGACCTTGGTGTGACGCCGTCACGGGTTGCGCTTCTGGAGCGTAACGGTATTGCCGTCCGGATCCAGAATGACCGCCTTGGGGCACGCGGAACTCTCCACCGGTTCGATGAGGAAGGTGCATCCGATTGATTTCAATTCCCCGATGGCCGCCTCAAAATCCTCCATCTCCAGAGCGACCGGGCCGCCATCTACCGAGGGCTTGCATTGCTCGGCGCCGGAGCCGATGGCCAGCACCCCCGATCCGACTTCGTATTCAACCCAGCTCATACCCCGCCCTTCGTATACCGTGCCTGAGCTCAGGCCGAGGGTTCCCTCGTAGAAATCCCGCGCCCTTTTGAGATCGGTGACGGGGTTAACGGCGAATGCAAGCTCAACGTCCTTCATTTTTTCTCGAATGATGAGAGGCGATCAGTAAAGGGGTGGTCTCCCGGGCTGTCAACCACCGCGAATTCCTGGGGCGGGCAACGGCTCCATGGGTGCCCGCATCGCTGCAGGCACGCCGGCCGCCGTCAGGCGGTGACGGGCTGAACTCCGCTGGGCGCTTTGATTTCTTCGGTAATCACCGTGAATTTCTCCAGCCGGTGACGCCCGAAGACCATCGTGATCGGGACGTCCGCCGCGTCTCGTCCTCGTCCGATCACGATGCGGCCGATCCGCCGCCGGTTATGACGACCATCGAAGGTATACCAACGGTCGCCCAGAAAAACTTCGAACCAGGCGCTGAAGTCCATCGGGTCCGGCGAGGGTGGTACGCCGATGTCGCCGAGGTACCCGGTGACGTAACGGGCCGGGATGTTCAGGCACCGGCAGAGCGTGATCGACAGGTGGGTAAAATCGCGGCAAACGCCGACCTTTTCCCGGAAAGCATCCAGCGCGGTGCGGGTGGCGCGGGCTTGCATGTAATCGAAGCGCAGGTGCTTGTGCACGAAGTCGACCACCGCCTGCACCCTGGCCCAACCGGGCGGCGTGTTGGCGAACTGTTGCCAGGCGAAATCAAGGAGTTCGCTGTCGACTTCGCAATAGCGGCTCGGCAAGAGGAATTGCAAAGTTTCGACGGGCAGGTTCCGGACGTCGTGTTGAGCCGCGTCCGGCGCGTAAACATCAGGTTCCCCGCTGTCCCGGATGACGGCTTCATTTACGAATCGGATGGTACCAGCCGGGGCACTGACCCGCCCGCAGTGGTTACCGAACACGTCATGATAATGCGTGATGGGGGATTCGGGCTCGATCCGGAAGAGTTCGTCTCCGGTTAGATCGGCCTCACGTTCGGGATGAACGCGCAGCAGGTAGATGACGGCGGTCGGGAATGGCAAACTAAGGGCGATATCATATCCGATCTTGATCAGCATAAGGCGGTCCGTGGTCAGGGATTGGCAAAGGCGTTTGGCCAGCACGAGAGTACGCGCGCAAGCAGGCGCGCTCCTATCAGGAGGGCCCGTTCATCGATGTCAAACGTAGGGGTATGCAGGGGAGTGACGGGGCGTCCGGGCGTGTTCGTCCCGAGGCTGATCATGCACCCGGGGGTCAGCCGCGTGTATTCGGCAAAGTCTTCGGCGCCCATGCTGACGCGGTCATCGGTCGCGACGGCAGCATCCCCGAGCAGTTCACGAGCAGCGCCGGCACAAAGCCGGGCGATGGCGGGATCATTGACCAACCCCGGAAGCAACGGGTCAAACCTGGGGGTGACGG
Organism: Verrucomicrobiota bacterium; assembly: GCA_019247695.1. NCBI lineage: Bacteria > Pseudomonadati > Verrucomicrobiota > Verrucomicrobiota bacterium. Next base: position 26,736 of record JAFBAP010000078.1, read on the forward strand.
TTGCCTGGAAAGCCTGGGCGGCACTTGCGCACAGGCGTTGAAGACAGTCGTGGGCGCGTTCGGCCGTTGGTTGGTCGACGGAACGGATGGTGCCTTTCAGGGAAACGTGATTCGGGATGACGTTGGAGGCATGTCCGCCCTGGATGGCGCCAATCGTGACGACTACCGGGTTCCGGGCGTCGTTCTGTCGCGGCAAAGCCTGGTAGATCAGCGTTATCAGGTGGGCCGAGGCGGCGATCGGGTCCACGGTGTCATGCGGCCGGGCGCCGTGTCCCCCACGCCCCGTCACCTCGATCGTGAAATCCTGGCACCAAGCGGTGCGTGGCCCGGGCGTGACGCCAACGGTTCCGACCGGCCGGTTCGGATCGACGTGGAGCGCCACTACAGCCTCAACCCCGGACAGGGCGCCCTGACGGATCATCTCAAGCGCCCCCTGGCCGACCTCTTCGGACGGCTGGAAAATGGCCCGCCAGCCCACTGCCAACCCCTCTGCGCGGTGAAGCGCCAGCGTCAAGCCCAGCAGGATGGAGGTATGCGCATCGTGCCCGCAGGCGTGCATGACGCCGGGCTGCTGTGAACGGTACTCCACCGGATTTGCCTCCTCGATCGGCAGGGCATCGATGTCGGCCCGCAGCGCGATCACGGGTTTGCCGGGAGACGGGACGGCCGTTGCCGGATCCGCAATGATGCCGCGGTTGCCTTGGCCGACCCGGTGAGGTACCGCCGCCCGCGCCAATCGTTCACTCAGGTAGGCCGTCGTCGCAAACTCGGCCCCGCTCAACTCAGGGTAGCGGTGAAGGTGCCGCCGCGTCTCCGGTAAAGTCGCGGCAAGGCGCTCCAGCCTGCCCTCAAGATTATCCACAGTGGCACTCAACTCACTAATGCGGTCGCGGCCAGCGGTTTCTGCTCAGTCCCGCATCGGGCGGCATCGACCTGCCGCAAGGTACAGATCGTCCGTTCAATCTCGGCCAGCGTTTCCGCCAGGGCCGGACTTAAAGAGACCAAAGCGGGCGCCGCCTGGCGCAAGGTTGCGGCCATCGACTTCAGCAGGTTTTCAGTCGTACCGAAGGGGCCCGTCGAGAATTGGCGGTACCGGTCCCACGCTTTCCCCTTGGCTTCCTCGCTGGTGAGTTCTCCACACCGGATCTGCGCCAGTTGCCGGATCAGCTCACTGGCCATGTAACCGTCACGCCCATGGAGCCGTTTGTCCGTTTGCCGCAGCTTGTCCAATGAATCGATTGTCCAATCTTCGTAGTAAAGCCTCGCCGCCGTGAGCACGGCATCGTGGCCTTCCTGGTTAATAGCAAGTTCGTCGATGATCCGGCCCAGGAGGCGCTCATAATAGGCCTCCGCCGTCTTGAAGCGCTCCCTCAGCTCGGGTGAACTCAGGTAACGGTCCCTGACGGCCATCACCTGTACGGCGTGGATCATTTCTTCACGGAGCGCCGACCGGATGCGCTGGCGATAACCTTCGGCATCCTTGTCCATAAGCTCCCAATCCGCCAACAGCGGGTAAAAAAAAGCCACAATGTTCACGCTGCCGAGATTGCCCACGTTGTAACAACACGCAAAGTACGGCGGCTTGCGTGCCTTGCCGCCTCGGCAACGAACCCTGACTCGCGAGACCGAGAATTTGATTCCCAGAGCCTCTGCGGCGATTTTGAACCGGCGGGTTTCCTCGAAGAAAATGACTTTCGGGTTCACCTCACAGGTCGTCCCTGCCGTTTCCGGACCATGTAGGTAATAAACCGCCATTGTTGTCGCCAGTGTTATTTTTAAAGCGAGCTGGATTTTTTCTGCGGCCAAACTAGCGCCCGGGTAAACGCATTCAATTCCATCCTCTACGACGATAATTTGATCAGGTGTATCACTTAAGAGGCAGTTTTTGTGCCCACCAAAGCGCACTCCTGAAGATGGCTGCACAAAAGGGCGGGTCGCGAGTGACTAGGTCCCTGGACGGCCGCTCTCATTGTGGTGGGCGACGGCAGACAATTTTTAGATCGTAGCGGCAACGCGGACCGGGAGCCAGCTTCCGGCTGCGCTTTTTTAGGCGCGACCGCCCGTTTGTAATTTGGCCGGTTCGCTTTAGGATACAATTCACTAAGTTTTCCTTTGTGGCGCGACCGGCACGCTCCTCCTGTGCGCTTACGGTGAGGTGAACGCAATTTTTCCTTGTTATGACTGCGAAACTTTTTTCCGAACTGAACCTCTCCCCGGAGCTGCTGAAAGCGATCGACCGCCTCGGGTATGAAAAGGCTACGCCCATCCAGGCAGAAACCATCCCCCTCCTGCTCAGCGGTCGCGACGTCATCGGTCAATCGCAAACCGGTTCGGGCAAAACCGCAGCCTTCGCCGTTCCCCTGGTTGAGCGAACCGATCCGCAGCAGGGCGTGGTGCAGGCGATCATCCTTTGCCCGACCCGCGAGCTCGCGGTTCAGGTGGCCGAGGAGGTTTTCAAAATGGCCGCCTTCAAACAAGGCCTTCATTGCGTGCCGATTTACGGCGGCCAGTCTTATGACCGCCAGTTGCGCGCCCTGCGCCAGGGTGCCCAGATCGTCATCGGAACCCCGGGCCGGGTTCTGGATCATCTGAGCCGCGGCACCTTGCGCCTGGATCAGGTCCGGATGGCCGTGCTCGATGAGGCTGATAAGATGCTCGACATGGGTTTCCGGGAGGACATCGAGGAGATCCTGCGAGCCGTACCGTCCACCCGGCAGTTCATTTGCTTTTCAGCAACGTTCTCAAAGCCGATCCAGGAATTGATCCGTACCTTCGGGCGCGACCCTCAGACGGTGCGCATCGAGCACAAGATGCTGACCGTCCCGACGGTTGAGCAGACCTATTATGAGATCCGTGGACGTTCCAAAACCGAGGTGCTTACCCGTCTCATCGACTTTCTCGATCTCAAACTCGCCATCATTTTTTGCAATACCAAACGGATGGTGGACGAACTCGCCGATGAACTGGTTGCCCGGGGTTACCTGGCCGACCGGTTGCACGGCGACATGAGCCAGGCCCAGCGGGACCGGGTGATGCAGAAATTCCGCACGGGTAATCTGGAGTTTCTGGTGGCCACGGACGTGGCGGCCCGCGGCCTGGATGTCGAAAACGTTGAGGTGGTGTTCAACTACGACTTGCCCTGGGACGAAGAGGACTACGTGCACCGGATCGGCCGGACCGGGCGCGTCGGCCGTTCGGGACGCGCCATCTCGTTTGCTGCCGGACGCGAGATCTACAAGCTGCAAAGCATTGAGCGCTACGCGCGGACCAAAATCCTCCGCCGCATGCCGCCTTCCCTGGAGCAGATCGAGGAAAAGCGGACCAGCGCCTTTTTCGAGCGAATCCGGGGTGCCCTTTTGCAGGACAACTTCCAAGCCGAACAAGACCTTGTGGATCGCCTGTTGGAGCAGGGATTCTTGTCGACCGATATCGCGTGTGCGGCCCTCCAGGAATTGCGAAAGGAAGACAATCGCCGCGTCGATGTGTCGCCCCGGCCTTCCGCCGAAGCGGCCGAGGATACCTTCGCAGGTGGTGGAGGCAGGAGACGGGATGGTGAGGGCATCCGGCGACGCAACCGTCCCCGGCCCAGCCGGCCGAAAAGGCCGCACCGCAATCGAGGGTAAGGCTCGAGGGATCCAGGCAAGGTGCCGTGAAGGCTTCGCGGCGCCCGTTTACCACGCTGCGTCCGGCGCTGGTTGTGCAAGCGGCATGCGCGCGCAGCCATCGGGGTGAGCAGGCCCGAATGAGGCTGCGTTTGGCGCTCACGCCCGCCGCTGAGACGCTCAACCCGTCTCCGTGAAAAAATCGGGGAGGCATCCCTCCCGCGCAGGCGTAGCGCAGGGCCGTTTCGGGCCTTATCCTATGAGAAAATTGGCTTGTCTGGCCATTATTAGTTTTTATCTTATTACACCGGTAACTCATTGTTGCCGGTGGTTGTCAGATGCGTGCTCTCCCGGAAGAAATGGTCAGCGTGGCCGATACGCGGCGGTTTGCAGGGCGGATGGCCTGCACCTGCGCAGGGGTGTCGGCGTTAATGAGCTGCGTCGTGATGGCAGGCTGGATATTCCACTGCCGTATTTTGATCAGCTTCATGCCGGGGCTGGTGCCGATGGAGTTCAGTCTTGCGTTCGGCGCGGTCGTGGTCAGCGTATCGCTTTTGCTGGCCGCAATGGAGCGACGCCATCGGCGGTCGGGGCTGTACCGGGCGCTGAAGTATGGATCCGTCGCGCTCGCGTGCGTGGCGCTGCTGGTGGCGGGTTATAGTTTGTTGGAGTCATTTACCAGGATGGGCTTGGGGATTGATCGAGGCCTCTGGCCCGACACCTTTGACGATGCGGGCCGACTTCCCATCCGTCCCTCGCCTGCCGGGGCGATCGCGGTCGGGCTGGCCGGCATGGCCCTCCTTGCCTGGCGCCGTCCAGGAGGGCTGGCGCTGTATTCCGGCTGCATCGTCGCGCTGATTTGCCTGGCCTGGCTTTCGGTCGCAGCCTTGGTTTACGGGGCGTTCGATCGGGAGCCGGCAGTGTTTCGCAGCGTCCTCCCTATGCCGGCGGCGGCTGCTTTCGTTTCGGCGGCCACCGGGTTCGTGTTTCTACGCCCGTTTGAAGGCATGCTGCGGCTTTTCTCGAGCCCTTGGCGGGCCGGTTCGCTTGCCCGGCGGCTGGTACCGGCCGGCGCGTTTCTGACGGTGGCGCTTGGCTTTGGCACTTTGTGGGCGCAGCGCCGCTGGGGCCTGGGCCCGGCGCTCGGCCTGGCGGGGTATGGGACGGGGGTATTCGTTTCGCTCGCAGCCCTTTCGCTGCGCGGCGTGATGGCGCTGGACCGGCTCGACCGGCGTCACCGGCGGGCTGAACGGGAGGTGCAACGCGCCCTGGTGCGTGCCCAGGCCTTTTACGAATTCGCACCGGGCGGAATGGTGGTCATGGACTCAGCGGGGAGAATCCAAACCGTCAATTCAGAGATCGAACGGCTTTTCGGGTACGAACGATCTGAACTGATCGACTACCCCATCGGTCACCTGCTGCCCGGTGTGCAGATGCTGCAGGCCGTTGTCAACGTGCCGGCTCAACACCGCAGCGGGTCGCGATTCGCCGTCGAGGTCCGCTTCAATCCGCTCGCCACCTCCGGAGGCCGGTTTGTGATTGCCTCCATTCGCGACGTTAGCAAGCAGGAGGCGGCCCTTCAGGCATTGCGCGAGCGGGAATCCCTCCTGGCCGAGGCTCAACGGCTGGCGCACCTCGGCAGCTGGTCGCGCAATCTGACTACCGGCCTGGAAACCTGGTCGGACGAGCTATACCGGATCCTGGGTTATGCGCCGCAGAGGGTGCCGGCAGACCAGGCGCTGATTAGAGGCGCGCTTCATCCCGAGGATAAAGCGGCTGGGATCGCCATGATGGGGACTGCGCCGGACCAACCGGAATACCGGGACGTCAAGTGCCGGATCCTGAGAGGCACCAACGAGGTGCGCTACCTCCGCTGCTCCGCCACGGTGCTAAGGGACAGCTTTGGCACCCCGGTGTCTTTGCTCGGCATCATGCTCGACGTCACCGAGCAGGAAATGGTCGCACGGGCCTTGGAGGAAAGTGAGGAGCGCTTTCGCAGCGCGATCGAACATTCCGCCATCGGGATGGCCATCCTGGCGCTTGACGGCCGCTTTCTAAAAGTCAACCGCGCGTTATGCGAGCTCGTCGGGCGAGGCGAGCAGCAGATGCTCGCGATGACGTTTCAGGGAATCACCCACCCGGACGATCTGGAGGCCAGCCTTACCCAGATGCAGGCGCTCCTTGTCGGGGAGGCCAGCTGTTGCCAACTGGATAAGCGGTACCTTCACCAGAACGGCCGGATCGTCTGGGTTATGGTTACCTGTACCGTGATACGCAACAGCGACGGCCATCCGTTGCATTTCGTGAAGCAGATCCAGGACATCACGACTCGTAGAGAGGGTGAGCGACAAACCAAGGCTTCCCTGGCCGAAAAAGAGGTGCTGCTGCGCGAGATCCATCATCGGGTAAAAAATAACATGCAGGTGATCTCGAGCCTCCTCGAGCTCCACGCCGCCGGTCTGCGGGACCCGGCGGATGTCGAGATCTTTAAGGGTTGCCAGATGCGCATTCACGCGATGGCCCTGGTGCACGACCGGCTCTACCGGGCCAACTCACTGGCCACGATCGATTTCGGGGCGCACCTGGTTGACCTGGCGGCGCTGATCGGCCGAAGCCAGTGTAAGACCGGCCGGAGAATCGTGCTTACCACCGACTGCGAGAGCGTCGAGCTTAACCTCGATACGGCCCTGCCGCTTGGACTGATCGCCACCGAACTGGTCTCCAACGCCTACAAACACGCGTTTCGCGACCGGGAGAAGGGCCGCATCGGCGTGGCCTGGAAAAGCTTGCCGGACTGCAAGGTGGCCCTTCGGGTCACCGACGACGGTGCCGGCTTTCCGGGTGGGATCGAACCGGCAAAAACCAACTCGCTCGGGCTCCGGCTGGTCCGGATGCTCGTTCGTCAGATCCGGGGCGAATTAAGATTTTCTAATGGGAATCTAAATTCCATTGAAATTATCCTGACTATAAACGGAGATAAGGGTTAGCGGTGGAACAAGTTATGTCCGTGTCATGCGAGCCAGACGCCGGTCGGGCTGAGAAAGGGCCGGCTATCCTGATAGTGGAGGACGAAAGCCTCGTGGCCATCCACCTCGAGGATCGCCTCACGAAGATCGGTTACGAAGTCTGTGGGGTGAGCGACAGCGCCGCTGAAGCGGTCGCTATCGCTCTTGCGCAAACGCCCGATCTGGTGTTGATGGACATTCACCTGCACGGTGAACGGGACGGGATCGACGCGGCCGCCGAGATCCGGAAGATAGCCGACGTACCCATCATTTTTGTCACGGCTCATGCCGACGATGCCACGCTGAAACGCGCCGGGATTACCGAGCCGTTCGGTTACGTGCTCAAGCCGTTTGACGAGCGCGAGCTGAAAGCCACCATCGAGATCGCGCTGTACCGCAAACGGACGGAGCAAAGGCTTCGAAAGGTGGAACAGTGGTTGTCGGCCACGCTCGGGAGCATGGGGGACGGGGTAATCGCAACGGATGCGTACGGGCAGATCAAATTCATCAATGCCATCGGCGAGGCGATCACCGGGTGGAGCCGGGAACTGGCGCTGGGCCGGCACTTTTATGACGTATTCGTGGTGGAAAAAGGGGCGGAGGGACCGCCCGTAACCGATCTTCTCGAGCGCGCCACCGTGGACGGCCTGGCCATTGCCCTGGAAGAGGGGCACTGTTTGCGGACGCGCGAAGGCAGGCACGTGGCGTTGGATGACAGCATCGCGCCTATTCGCGAGAGAGACGGCACCTTAACCGGGTACGTAACGGTGTTTCGCGACGCGACGGCCCGCAAAGAGGCGCAGGAGGAACGGTTGCGGCTTGAAGAAAAGATGCGCGAGGCCCTCCGCTTGGAGAGCCTGGGCCAGGTGGCCAGCGGCGTCGCGCATGATTTCAACAACCTGCTGGTAGCCGTCACGTTGAACACCTCGCTCGCCCGTACCCTGGTGAGGGAGGGTACGCCCATGGCCGAGTTGCTGGACGAGATCAAAACCGCCGCGAGCCGGGCCGCGCGGCTCTGCAACCAGATGTTGGCGTATGCAGGCGGGGGTTCCCTGGTGATGAGGGCATTGAACCTGAACTCCTTCGTGCGGGAGGCGGCACCGCTGCTGAAGGTGGTTATCCAGAACCACGCGACGCTGGCATTGAATTTGGAAGAGAGCTTGCCGCCGATCCTGGCCGACGGCGCGGAACTCTACCAAATGGTGATGAATCTCGTTCTCAACGCGTCTGAGGCGCTTGGTGAGGGGTCGGGGTGCCTCAGCATCGGGACCCGCCGGTTTCGAGCCGATCAATCCTTTCTAGCCGAATGCCGCCTGAATTCCGAGTTGTCCGAAGGTGAATACGTTCTTCTGGAAGTCAGCGACCCCGGTCACGGCATGAGCCCCGAGACGCTCACCCGCATCTTCGACCCGTTTTTTACGACCAAGTTTACCGGACGAGGGCTCGGCTTGTCGGCGGTCCTGGGCATCGTGCGCGCGCACGGCGGCGCGATCCACGTCGAAAGCACGCCGGGGCAGGGTACGACGTTCCGGATCCTATTCCCGCGGGCAAGTAGCCCGCCGGTGGTGGGAACGGCGCGGGCCGTTAACATGAGCTGGAAAACCAGCGGGCGGGCACTTCTCATCGACGACGAACCGATCGTCCGTCTGGCCGCCACCCACGCCCTCCGTCACTGCGGCTTTGAGGTCGAGACGGCTGAGAACGGCCGGCAGGCGATCCAGAAACTGCTTGAGCGGGCCGGTGGCTACCGGGTGGTTCTGCTTGACCTGACCATGCCTGAGCTCCACGGCGACTACGTGCTCAAGGTCATCCGAACCCATTTTCCGCGGCTTCCCGTCGTGATCATGAGCGGCTACACGGAGCGGAAGGTAAAACCTCTCTATGAGGAGGATAGTGGAACGGTCTTTATGCAAAAGCCGTTTTCGCTCGAGAAGCTCGTGGAAAAACTGACCCTACTGTTGGGAGAAAGCTGACGCGATCTGCGGATCAGACGGGTGGTTTCCAACGCGCGGCCATTTAGTTAATACCATTCAGACGTTATCTCGATAGAATGTCGGCTCGGGGGGCGCCGGAGGGTGCTCCGTGGCTGGTTGAATCGGCCTTGGACCCAATGGACCCGGAGACCTTGGCCGGCCCGTCGGGCCTGGACCGTTTATACGGTTTAACAGGTGTAACGCCGGCAGGGCACCGGGGAAGGAAGACAAGATTTTACCTCCATGGCCGTCGAAACGGTGTAAGGCCGCCGGAAGGGGCCGCTTTCAGCCGTAAGCCGTACGATCCACGCAGGCCGGTGCGCAAAAATAAACACTGCGCGCCATGTTTCAGGCATCCGCCGTGCTCATGATCCGGCACGGACGGGGCCGGAAGCGCGTGGTTTCCCGTGAAAGGTGCCCGGTAACCCTGGATTCACCGTCTTTTTCAGGGGTAAGGGCCGGAGGTGGCACGCGTCGCGCTTCAGGTCGGATTTCTCGAACACACATTCTACTAACCATCCGAAAACCTACCTTGAACATCGCCCAATTTAAATCCGCGGGACACTGGCCGACGTTGCTGGCAGCTTTTATTTACTTTGACTTTTCCTTTATGGTTTGGACGGTGCTTGGCCCCCTGGGGGTCCAGATCGGTGAAAGTCTGCACCTCACCGCCGAACAGAGGGGCTTGATGGTGGCAGTGCCGATCCTGTCGGGCGCATTGTTAAGGATTGTGCTCGGGCTGGCGGTCGACCGGTTCGGCGCCAAGAGAACGGGCATTACCGCCCAATTGATTGTCATGGCCGGCCTGGCCACCGCCTGGCTGGTCGGGCTTGGGGGTTTTGAGGCCACCCTGCTTTTAGGCATGGTGCTGGGGTTTGCCGGGGCAAGTTTCGCCGTGGCCCTGCCGCAGGCCGGCCGCTGGTACCCGCCTCACTTGCAGGGAATGGTCATGGGCCTGGCTGGAGCCGGCAACGTCGGCACGGTGCTCGATGCCCTGCTCGCACCCCGGCTGGCTGCGGCCTACGGGTGGCGGGTCGTCTTCGGGCTGGCGCTCATCCCGGCGGTGCTCGTTCTGCTGTTCTACGCCTTGGTGTCCCGAGAGGCTCCCGTTCAGGTGACGCCCAAGCGGCTCGGCGATTACTGGAAACTCCTGAAAGACCGGGATGCCCATTGGTTTTGCTTCTATTACACCATTTCATTCGGCGGGTTTGTGGGGCTGGCCAGCTCCTACGTCCTCTTCTTCAAAAGCGAATTCAACGTGCCGGCCGTGCACGCGGGCGACCTGGCTGCCCTCTGCACCTTTACCGGCGCGATGCTGCGACCCGTAGGCGGCGCCTGGGCCGATCGGGCCGGGGGCATCCGTGCGCTTTACCGCTTTTACCTGACCGCGGCGCTGGCGCTGTTGGCGGCGGCGCTCGGTCAAAATCTCTATTTTGCCCTCGCGATGCTCCTGGTGGCTTCCGGTGCGCTTGGAATGGCCAACGGTTCGGTGTTTCAACTCCTGCCGCAACGTTTCGGCAAGGATATCGGCGTAATGACGGGGCTGGTCGGCGCCGGCGGCGGGGTAGGCGGCTTTTACCTCGCCAGTTCCCTGGGCTTATCCAAAGGTCTGACCGGATCGTACCTGGCCGGTTTCTGCGTTTTTGCCGGGCTCTGCCTGCTGGCCATCGCCGGCCTCAGCATCGTGAAACTGCGCTGGCGAACCACGTGGGGCGCCGTGGCCGGTGCGCGAATCTAGTCGATCTGGTCGGTCCGGCTCGACCGTAAAGGCGCGACCACGAAGTGAAAATAAATGCCACCAGCTTTGGCTGCGCGCGTTCGGATCAGCAACCGTCGCAAGACGCCTTTGCGGTGAAGTCCTGGGGCGAGACGCTCATCGCCGTGCTGGCGGACGGCGCGGGCGGAGCCAAGGCAGGCGGGGAGGCGGCCGCCCGGGTCGTCGAATCGCTGGTCAATAACTATGCGGTTCGTCCAAAGAGTTGGAGCCCGCAGAAGGCCCTGGCGGAGTTTACCCGGCTGGTAAACCAACGCCTCTACCAGGATTCGCTCATCCGCTACGGATCGCCCGAGATGGTTTCCACGGTGTCCGTAGCGGTGATCGAAGGCGATAAACTTCATGGCTTGAACGTCGGCGACTCACGGGTCTACCTCTCCCGCGGCGGTGAGCTCCGCCGGCTCTCGGATGACCACGTGTGCAAAGAGCCCGGCATGCGCCACGTGCTCGATCGCGCCGTCGGCATCGCGCCGGAAGTGAACCCGCACTTTTTCGAAGTCGACCTCGTGGACGGAGATATTGCGCTGCTCTGCTCGGATGGCGTTTCCAACGTGCTCGACGAGGCGATGCTCGGCGCCAAGCTGCGGGCGCGATGGGCAGCCCGGGCTTTGGTTTCCAACGCCCGGGCAAAGGCGACGCCCGAGGCGCTCGACGATATGAGTGCCGTCGTGCTTGACATCGCGGAGACCGGTAAACTCCAGGCCGTGAGCAAAATTCCGCTCAAGATTCCTGCGTCGCTGCGCAAAGGTGACGTGATCGACGGGTTCACCTTGCTGAAACCGTTTCAGCACAGTGATCGCGCTTGGCTGGCCGCCCGCGAGGGCCAGCGTTTCGTGTTGAAATTTGCGCCGCTGGAGGCTCGTGACGACGAGGAGGTGCTCAACCAGTTCGTCAAGGAGACGTGGAACGCCACGCGCCTGCAGGCGTCCGACTTTTTTGTCCGTGCCTTTCTGCCGGATCAGGCCTCCGTGCGTTGCTACGCGATGGAATTCATCGAAGCGCCCAGCTTGAGAACGCTGCTGCGCTCCCGCCCCCTGGCGGTCGATGAGGCCATCGCGCTGGGAAAGTTTCTGCTGAACGCAAGCCAGCACCTGCTTCGGTTTGACCTCGTGCATGGCGACGTCAAGCCGGAAAACATCCTCGTCTTGAGCAGTTACGACACCATCACGTTCAAGCTGGTGGACCTCGGGAGCACGTCCGAACTCTTCTCCATAACGTCACGGGCCGGTACCGCCAGTTACCTGGCGCCCGAGCGTTTTCACGAAGCGCCTGTTTCCGAACGTACCGAGGTCTATGCCATCGGCGTCACCCTTTTCGAAGCCCTTACCCGGAGTTTCCCTTACGGTGAAATTGAGCGTTTTCAGACGCCGCACTTTCACGAGGTGAAAACGCTGTCCCGCCTGAACCCGAACGTGCCGCCCTGGCTGGAATCGGTACTGTTTCGGGCGATCTCACCGGACCCGGAGCGGCGGTACCGGAATTACTCCGAAATGCTTTTTGAGCTTGAGCACCCTGACCAGGTCCAGCCGTTCCGCCGCAAGAACGGCGCATTCCTGGAACGAAACCCGGTCGCTTTCTACCGGGCCATGTGTCTGCTTCTGCTGGTGCTCTGCGCCGGCCTGATTGTGAAGCTGCTGGCCGCAGGCGTTAAACTACCGTGAACGGACCGGCAGCCGCCTCAAAATGCAATATCAAACATATTTACTATACCAAGCGGGGGCGTTCGCAACTGCCCGCACTCCCCCCTGGCGTCCGGTACCCGGGCTCCTACCGGTAACGGTGGCGATGGTGCGCGGCGCGCGTTCGGCTCTGGCGATGGACGTGGGAGCGGTAGACCCTTCGGGAACGAACGTAGCGCCGGTAAATCGCGCGACGGCCGCGGGACGGCCGGTAAAAGTGCCGAGCCGGGGCGGTAATCACGGGCGCCTGAATTCCGTACGGGTTGCCTTCTTGCCGCTGCGCCAGGAGCCCTGCAGCGATGGCGCGCGCCAGTCGTTCCTGGTAATCGCCCCGATCCGCCAGGCGGCTTTCTTCCGGATTGGTCAGAAAGCCGCACTCGCAAAGGATCGCCGGCACGGCTGAACGCCGGACGACGAAAAAGCCGCGCCAGTGAACGTAGCGATCCTCGGCCCCGGTGGCCGCGAGAATCGCGCGGTGAACCCGCGTTGCCAACCCCAGGCTGTCCGCCCGGTAAAAGTACGTTTCAATTCCGCGGGCGCTCCAACGGAAGGCCGCATTGAAATGGATGCTGACGAAGACTGCACGCCCTTGGAAGTAATACGTGGCCGCCGCACGTTGGCCCAAGGGCACGAACTCGTCCGCGTTACGGGTCATCACCACCCGCAGGCCGGCAGAGCGAAGAATGCGCGCAAGCCGGCGCGCAACGGCCAGCGTGACGGTTTTCTCCTGCGGATAGGTTCGCAGGCCCAGGATGCCGCCCGGATCGTACCCGCCGTGGCCGGGGTCAACGACGACCGTGTCAAAGCCGCGCGGCCCTTCACCCAGCGCCAGGGGTGAAAAACTAAAAAAAAGTAAAAACGCAGACAAGGCCAAAACCGATGCGCCGGATCTGAACTGCAATTGATGGGCAAACACGGGCCGATATATAGCGCAACTGAAAGCTTTGCGCCCGTGAGGGACAAAAAAATTGTCGCACTGCTGATTCACTCGCTGAGGCGCGGATTCCCGCCGAACCGTCCCGAACTCACTATAAAACGACAATTATATCGTAAAGTTTACTTGAAATTATCATATTTATTGGTCTATGGGTAATGGGCTTTAAATTCTCTTAAATATGAAGATGATAGTATATGGCGCTCTGGCGATCGGTTCTTTAACCTACGTTTCTGCGGATTTTGCAGTGCCAGCCAAGGATCAGGTGCGCCGTTCAGGCCATCAGGAGGATAAAGCCTGGGAATCTCTCCGGGGGCACAGCCCTGCCCCGAAAGTCAGTTGGACTCCCCTCCGCCCGAAAGTTCAACGGGTATAGCCGCCGGCCGGGCCGTCGCGTGACGGGATACCGGGGCGCGGAAAGAGGGGACTTTTCCCGGCCGTGCAACCCGGACCGATCGCTCGTTGCCATTGCCCCCCTTAGGGCATAAAATCAGCCCCAAGGGGGATGAAAAAGAAAGGATTCAGCCGGTGACCCGTGGAGCGGGGCAGATCCCGATGCCGGGTAATCGCGGAAGCTTGCCCGCGGGTGCGGCGACCCGCGTCAAGCTTAAGGTTGCAGGGAAGTGGTGTGCGCGGCGACGATCTTCCACTCACTGTCCATCCGGCGTACCACCAGGGTTGAAGTCCCGACAACCTTGCTTCGCGGGCGCCCCAGCAGCATATCCCACCATAAGAGCACGTAGGCCATGTCGGGCTCGAGCATCTGAACCTTCACGCGCTGGGCCTCAAGATAACCCATCAGTGAGCGGTCAGAAAACCCGTTCACGTAATTTGCGTAGAGTTGGTCCCAGCCGAAGACCTGCTCCCCGTCATCGAGATACACCAGCTTCGGGCTTTTCCAGTAGGCTGCCATAAAGCCCTCAATGTCTTGAGAATTCCAGGCTGCCACCTGCCCCATGATCAGGAGATATACCTGGTGGGCACTCGACTGCTCGCCGTTTGCTGAATCCGAAGAAACCGAGTCGAAGGTCCAAACCTGATCAGCGCTTGAGGCCAGCGCCGGCGCTGCACATGCGGTGGCAAGCAGCAGGGCCAAAAACACCGTTTTCAAACTCCTACCCATCCTTAAGAGTTATCATTTATATGATAATATGCTCCCAAATCTAGTATTTTCGGTAATGTTGTCTGTTTTTTAACGAAAATTGCGCCGGTTCACGCGTCAGGTGTGTGGATCAAGTCAGCCTTGGCGTACCGTTTTTGCGCCCGGACGAGCCGGGTGAGCCCGGCGGTTTGGGTGGGCTGAACGGTTTTGGCGGGGTGACCTGATGATGCCCTCAGGCGCATGCCGGTCAGCCGTCCAGTGTAGACTCGTAGCTTTGCAATCGGAGAATACCGCAGTTGATTACCTGTAGGCCCGCAGGCCGCCGATTCCGGGCGATCACGGCTGTAAACGGGCGGGCTCCGGCTGGCGGCCTGCGGCGAACCTGTGACATGACATGACATGAAATGAAAGCGATTCGAATCCATGAATTCGGCGGCCCGGAGGTAATGAAACCGGAGGACATCCCGATCTCAAAACCCGGGCCCGGCGAAGTCCTGGTGCAGGTGAAAGCAGCGGGTGTGAACCCGTTCGAGACTTACATCCGGGCCGGAACCTACCCTGCAAAACCTGAACGGCCGTTTACCCTGGGTACGGATGCAGGCGGCATTGTGGCTGAAACCGGTCCGGGCGTTACGGACATCGACGTGGGGGCACGCGTCTATACGGGTGGAACCATTACCGGCTCTTACGCTGAGTTCACCCTTTGCAAATCCACTCAGATCCATCCTCTGCCGCCGGCGGCGTCGTTCTCGCAAGGTGCGGCCGTGAACACCCCGTGTGCGACGGCCTACCGCGCCCTGTTCTTCCGCGCCCAGGCGCAGCCCGGCGAGACGGTACTGGTTCACGGCGCAAGCGGCGGGGTGGGCACCGCGGCGGTGCAACTCGCTCGAGCTTATGGTTTGACGGTGATCGGTACTGCCGGCAGCGACAAAGGCCGGGAGCTTGTCCGCAGCGAAGGCGCGCACCACGTTCTGGACCATCATGCGCCGGATTATCTGGAGAAACTGCGTGAGATCACCGGTGGCGGCGGCGTCGACGTCATTATCGAGATGCTGGCCAATGTGAATCTGGGCAAAGATCTGACGGCACTTGCGCGCTCCGGCCGGGTCGTGGTTGTCGGCAGCCGGGGAACCGTGGAAGTCAACCCGCGTGACGCCATGAGCCGCGACGCCGCCGTCCTTGGGATGACGCTCTGGAACACGCCGGAGAAAGAGCTCGAGCGCATTCACGCGGCCTTGGCGGCGGCCCTGGAGAACGGGATTTTGAAACCGGTGGTAGGACGCGAATTGCCGTTGGCCGAGGCTGCAAGGGCTCACCAGATTCTGATGGAACCCGGTGCCCATGGAAAAATCGTCCTGATCCCGTGAACTCGCCCCGTGCGGGCCCGGGCCTCCCGGCCGGTGCCACGGTGGGCCCGCTTCACCGCCGGTCAGGGCTTCCACTCGAGGTTGAGGACTCCGGGCTGCCGCGCAAGGCTGTGCAGAAACGGAGGCGGCTGCGGATCGTCGGGGGAGGCCCGCCAGTGCACTTCGATGCTGAACTGCCGCTCATGGCGCCGTTCGTCATAGGTTATCGCCCAGGTATCGGTTTTGTAGCCGGTCGCCTTGAAACGGGCACTGATCTCATCCTCGGTCGGGCCCTCCCCGGTGTCCGCCACCGTCAACGTCAGCGTTGCGTGGCGGTCTTGTTTCCAGCGTTTCTCGACCCATTTCAAGCCCCACAAGACAACGAGGCCCAACGCGAGCGATGCCAAACCGAGTGCGAGTTGGCCGCCGCCGAAGCAGAGACCGAGCACGGTGACGAACCATAGGGCGGCGGCGGTGGTCAGGCCCAGGACGAGGCCCTCCTTGCGCACGATCGCACCGGCGCCGATGAACCCCATACCGGTCAAAATGCCGAGCGGCAGGCGCATGAGGTCCAGCTGGATGTAGGAATTGGCGGCCTTGCCGGACGTGTCGAGCAGTAGGTTGACTTCCAGCATGGTGATGGAGGCAGCCAGGCAGACCAGCAGGGTCGTACGCAGCCCGGCAGGATGGCCGTGCTCGCCCCGGTTCAGGCCGATCAACCCACCCGCCAGGACGGTCAGGACTAACCGTAGAGCAACCTCCGGCCACCCTATCGTGGGAGACATAACTTGATTCCGTTCATCACAACAGTTTCGCCGGGTGAACGCGTGCGGTCGGCACCAAACGTTACATGCGGCGGCGAAGATCTTCGCCGCCGTCGGCGACGGCCGGCAACTTCATCGAGGCGGCGGAATAGGTCGGCCGGATCTTCATAGGCCCGCGCGCTCAAGTTCACCCGCGACCGTAGCCGCCGGTCAGCAGCCCGACTCCCAAGGCCGGCATCCAGCAACCGGCGCGCCGCGAGCAAGCTTTCTTAGCTGCCGTTAGATTGCCCTAGCCATCGGGGCTCTCTTGGACTTAATTCACGGTTATGAGCGAACCCCCAGATAGCCCCATTCCGCCCATTGGCGGCGAACCCCCAGAAAGGACACCTGCTGCACAGCCATCCCCCCCCGGACCGTGGTGGCGGGATTGGTACCGCGACTTGCGGCCGGAGGAAGGGATGCTGATCGTAGCAATCATCGCCCCGATTATCGCGGTCATCGTGTCGCTCGTGACTGCAGGCTTGGTGAGCAGCCATACCAGAGCCGACGTTCGGCGAATG
Organism: Verrucomicrobiota bacterium; assembly: GCA_019247695.1. Classification (NCBI taxonomy): domain Bacteria; kingdom Pseudomonadati; phylum Verrucomicrobiota; species Verrucomicrobiota bacterium. Next base: position 43,475 of record JAFBAP010000078.1, read on the forward strand.
GACAGCGAACTGCGCTCCGTCCGGGACTCGGTACAGGGGACCAGCCGGGCTGACGCCCAGCGGCTGGATACTGAACTGCGTCCAATCCGCGAATCGCTGCAGGGAATTAGCCGGGCCGACATCCAGCGGTTAGACAACGAACTTCGTTCCGTACGCGACTCGGTGCAGGGAGTCAGCCGGGCCGATATCCAGCACTTGAACAACGAGGTTGCGTCGATGCGGGACTCGCTCCAGGGGGTGACTAAGGCCGACTTTGACCGGCTGAACAATGAGCTCGCCTCGCTGCGGGATTCGCTGCAGGGCGTCACCAAAGCTGACCTGCAAGGGTTGAGCAATGAACTGGTCTCGCTGCGGGAATCCGTTCAGAGGGCCAACGGTGAAGACAAAGGGCGGCTGGACGATCTGGTGCAGCGGGTCAACGCGGCTGAGAACCGGCTCCGGCCGTTTCAGGACGAAGTTGAGCGGCTTAGAGGTCGGGCCGCAGACGCTTCCAAGGATCTGAACGAGGCAAGAAGCCAGTACCAGCAGGCGCACCAGGTCATTAACGATTTTCAGATCATCATTCGCAATTATGATGCGGTTCTGACGGTTAAAGAGGCTGAATTCAAGGGGATGGTGAAGGACCTGGAGAATAACGTCGGAGCCCTCGTTCTTGAGCAGATGCCGATCGGCAGCATCCTGATGTGGCCGCTCACGGAAAAGCCGCCTGCGAAATGGCGAATTTGCGATGGCCAGCCCGTGACCAGTCAGGAAGGCCCTGAGTTTTGCCAGCTTTTCAGGGACGCTTACTGGACAACCGACGGCGGGAAGGCTGTCCATGTGCCGGATTTAAGGGGGTATTTCATCCGTGGTGCTGACACCCGTAAGAGCGGAGACCCTGATAAAATCGACGAAGATGCCCCTCGTGAGGTTGGGAGTAAGCAGGCTGAGAAGCTGCCGCAGCACACCCACGACGTCTCCGACGTGCGGGTAGCGGGCGGTCTGGGGACGGAGCAGAGCAGAAATTTGTTTGCTTATCAGACCCAGCGGCGGGAGCAGCTGAGACCTGGCAGTGATGTCCGAACGTTCCCGGTTGGCAGCGGCGAGGCGCCGGGGAATGCCCCTTTGGCTTCGGCGCCCGGCGGCGGGGCAGCAAGCCCGAATCCCGTTCAGGCGCAAGCCGGCGTGGAGGGGGCGGCGCCCAGCCCAGCGGCCATAGGAGGCGGGGAGACGCCGAATGCCCCCGTCGCCCCGGTGCAAACGCAAGCGCAGACCCAACCCCCGGCCTCTGGAGCCGATGCGGAGGTTGACGCCATGGCGTTGCGAGGTGACCTCGGACCGATGATAAAGCAGCAGGGAAAGCTCCGGCCTGACAACATCGCGCTGCAATTCATCATTCGAGTTCAGCGTTAACCGGCATGACGTCGAGGTGTCTGTCCGGCGCAAGAACACTGGTGCCAGCGCATGATCAATGGCGTCCTGCCGGTGCCTTCCTTGGAAACAGGGGAGATACCGGCCGGGACAAATAGTCGTACGGCACTCTTGAGCGAACCCGACCACGCGTGTACAAATCATCCCGCCCACCCAGGAGGCGGTTTGCCTTGGCGCCGTTTCCACGACTAAATGCAGGGAAGTCGGGACGGATTTATTTCAGTGGCAACTCAGGCATTTTGTGCAGAGTGTTGCTCTGCGGCCGGGGTGTAAGCCGGCCCGTTCCGGCATAGGCTTATCAATGACCGACATGACCATTAGACAAGGAGGTAGGACCATGGATGTTCAAGGCGGCGCGCTGAGAAAGGGGGGTGGAAGCCGTGCCGATCGGGGCTTGAACGCTCGTGTGTCATCATTCGCGTGTACGAGTTGGTAGGGATCAGAATCGTTCTTGTTGAGGATCACGCGGACACCCGGGAATCGACCAGCCGCATTCTCGAGATGTACGGTGCGCAAGTTACGACGGGTGCAAACGGGCAGGAAGGTCTGGCTGCGATCCGCATCCTGCGACCGGACGTCGTGGTGGCAGATCTGGCGATGCCGGAGATGGACGGTTACACGTTGATTCGAGAAGTGCGAGCCTTGGGGGCGGAGTCGGGCGGGGCGGTTCCGATGATTGCGCTTTCGGCGCACGCCAGTCCGGACGAGAGAGTGCGGACCCAACACGCTGGATTCTCCCTGCATCTGGCCAAGCCCACCAAACCGGCTAACTTGGTGCAGGCCATCCTGAACGTGGTCGACCAGGGCAAGGGAGGGGCACTGCGTTAAGCGGCCCGGGCCCGGACGGGATCTCCATGACGGCATGCGACCAACGGCGGAGGCCGAGGCGTGCCGGTCCAGGCTGGCCTGGCCTCTTACCCTTCGTCGGTCTGAAGCCCGGCATCCCTGTCCGGTAACTCCATGACAAAGCTGGCGCGCGTCTCGAGGCGCTCCGTGCCGTGCCCGGGAGGAATCATAAGTTCCCTGAGCGTACCATCCCAGGTTTTCGCGCCCAGGTATAAGCCCACCAGCGTAATCGGGAGCCGGAACCTCCGTGGCCCGATGCTGCCCGGGTTACAGAACCAGACTTCGTCCGACTGGGTGATGGACGCTTTGTGAGAGTGGCCCGACACGACCAGCCGCAAACCGGCTATGCGCGGGTTGAGGTCGAGCCGTTCAAGCTGGTGGAGCAGATAGACGAGTTCACCGTTGACCGAGATGATTTCGGTCGCCGGCAAGCTCAGTCGATCGCCGTCGACATTGCCGCACACGGCGATGGTCGGCGCAAAACGTTCAAGCCACGCCAGGACACCGGCGGAGCCCACGTCTCCCGCATGCAGGATCAGGTCCGCACCGGCCAATTCCGGTTCCACGCCGGTGCGGATCAAACCATGAGTGTCCGAGAGGATGACCATTCGCTTTATGTCCGAAAAGGCGTGCATGTGGAGTTCGGAGTCCGGTCACACGGCGGGCGCGGCGGAGAAGAATCACACGGCGCCACGGCGGGCCGCAGCGACCACGGCGGGAAGACAGAAAATTACCCGGCACCCGATGCTTGACCCCGAATTCGGCTCCTGGCAAGGATTACGCCGTGCCTGTCCAGCCGCCCTCATTGGTGGCATTCTTCTTCCCGCCGTGGTCGCTGCGGCCCGCCGTGGCGCCGTGTGATTCTTCTCCGCCGCGCCCGCCGTGTGACCGAATTTTTACTGCCACTCCCGGGTATCGATCCAGATGGTAACGGGGCCGTCGTTGATCAGACTGACTTCCATGTGGGCGCCGAATTTGCCCGACGCCACCGGGCCGCAATGCCGTCCCGCCAGTAACCGGCAAAAGCTTTCATAGAGCGCCTCGGCCTTTTCCGGGGGAGCCGCATCGACGAAGGAGGGCCGGTTGCCTTTCTTTGTCCGCGCGAAAAGTGTGAATTGGCTGATCACGAGAATGCCGCCGGCCACCTCCGTGACGGAACGGTTCATGGCCCCTTGCGCATCCGAAAAGATGCGAAGCTGCAATGTTTTCCGTGCCAGCCACTCCAGGTCTTCCGGTCCATCCGTGACGCCGACCCCGAGCAGCATCAGTAACCCGCTGCCGATTGCCCCTGCCTCATGGCCGTCGACCGTGACCGAAGCCGTTTTTACCCGCTGGATCAAGGCGCGCATGGCCGGAACCCGGTTCGACGTTTCGGCGAACGCGTGTAAGCTTTGCGTTTTACCATGAGCTATCCCTTCGCATTGGTTGCCGCGCTCCTCGTTGCGGTGAGCCTGGCTGTCTACGTGCGTCTCTTTCGGCTCGTTTACGCGACCGGCGGGGGAAAGGTCAGCGCCGAGCAGCTTACATGGGTAGACGTGGTATTTGCAACGGCACTGGTGTTTTACATCGTTTTTCAATCGTTTGCCCACTTGAAGACGGCGGGTTCGCCCGGCGCCGCAAGCTTCTCAGGAGAGCAGTTGATCCTGGCGACGCTGCTTTCGTGGGCCCTGATTCTCGGCCCGATCCTCATCTCCTTTCGAGCCCGCGGCATTCGGGTGGGCCAATTGTTTGGTTTCGACCGGTTGCCGATCCTGCGGGCGATCGTGTGGGGGGTTGGGCTGTTGTTCACGGCACTGCCGCTGGTCTTCGGGACCAGTGAAATTGTCACCCAATGGCTGAGAGACCGTTCCGGGCAGGATTCGCAGGAAATCATCCAGGTTTTCCGAGACTCGACCCAGCCCGGGCAGCGCGTGTCCATCATCCTTCTGGCCGTCGTGATTGCACCCGTGGCGGAGGAACTGGTGTTTCGCGGTTATCTGTACACGGTGATGAAACGATTTTTCGGGTCGCTGCCATCGCTTGTTTTCACGGCGGTGCTGTTCGGCCTGGTGCACGTGAACGTCCCGGCGCTGGTGCCGTTATTTGTGCTGGCGTGCGCGTTTACGATCGCCTACGAGGTGACCGGGTCGTTGTTCGTGCCGATGGCGATGCATGCGGTGTTCAACGCGCTGAACCTTGTCGCAGTCCTGATGTTTCCGCATGACCTTAGCTGACGCCGGTGAAGATCAGGTTGTGGCGCAGCTCATCAAGGCGCTGCCTAACGATGCGCGCGTGCTTGTGCCGGCAGGGGACGACTGCGCGGTGGTTCGTCACGGGCCCGAGCTTCTGTTGCTGAAGACCGATTGCGTGATAGAGGACGTCCATTTCACGCGCGCATCGCCGCCGCGAGCGGTCGGCTGGAAGGCGCTCTGCCGGGCGGTCAGCGACGTGGCGGCCATGGGGGGCTGGCCTGGAGACGCCCTGATTACCCTTGCCGCCCCTCCCGCGCTGGAGTTCTCCTGGGTGCGCGGGCTCTACGCCGGATTGCGGCGCGCGGCGGAAAGGTATCGCATCAACGTCGTTGGCGGCGAGACTGCCAGATCATTGGGTGGCATCTTCATTTCCGTCGCCCTGACCGGGTCGGTGCCCTCGGGACGATACGTGACTCGGGCCGGCGGTGAACCCGGTGACTCGATTTTCGTCACGGGAAAACTGGGTGGCTCCCTGGCCGGCCGTCACCTCCGTTTCGAGCCGCGGGTGGAGGAGGCCGTGTGGCTGAACGAAAATTTCCGTCTTCACGCCATGATGGATCTCAGTGACGGGCTCGCCAAAGATTTACCGCGTCTGGCGCGGGCGAGCGGCGTCGGGTTCCGGATCGACCGCGCGGCCGTGCCCCTGAACCGCGGCTGCACCGTCGACCAGGGGTTGGGGGACGGCGAGGATTACGAACTGCTTTTCATCGTCGCGCCGGAAGAGGGTGCCCGGCTCCAGGCTGCGTGGCCTCAGGCGTTTCCCAAATTGAAGCTGAGCCGGATTGGTGAGCTTAACACCGGCACCGCGGTTGATGGGGTGCCGGGAGGGTATGACCATTTTCGGCGTTAACGCTCGACCGGATCGTGGAACGGATTTGTCATTCTCCCGAGGAAACGCAGGCGGTCGGGTTCGATCTGGGTCAATCGACCGTACCCGGAGCGGTATTGGCCTTGCACGGGGACCTGGGAGCGGGCAAAACCGAGCTGGTCAAGGGTTTGGCTGCCGGGCTGGGGAGCGACGAACCCGTCAGCAGTCCCACATTTACCCTCGTTCACGAATATCGGGGAGGCAGGCTGCCGGTATTCCATTTCGATTGGTACCGGCTCGAACGTGCCGACGAGCTGGAGGAAACCGGATTCTACGATTACCTGGACCGGTGCGGGGTGACGGTTATCGAATGGGCCGGCAGGTTCCCTTCGGAATTGCCGCCGGGAACTCAACACGTTTATCTGTCGTTCTTAACGGATGACGCCCGTGAGGTACGGTGGTGATCGAGCTTGCGATCGAGAATTCAACCGGCCGGGGCAGCCTTGCCGTCGCGAAGGATGGCTGCGTAGTGCAGACGGCGTCGTTTGAGGGGTCCAGCCAGTTGGCGCTTGCCGTCGCCGCGGCCCGGCAGGCGGTAACCGCTTTCGATCGTATCGTAATCGGTACCGGACCGGGTTCGTACACCGGTTTGCGGGTGGCAGCCGCAACGGCCCTGGGGTTACAGGTAGCTCTCGGCTGCGAGTTGGCGGGATGCCCGTCCGTACTCGGGTTTGCCGAGGACACCTACCTTGTGATCGGGAACGCTCGCCGTGGAAGCTATTTCTTTGCCATGGTCCGCCACCACCGCCTCGCTGACGGTCCCCGGCTTATCCCCGCCCACGACCTCCACGTAACGCTGGCCGCATTGCCGTCCATACCCTGTTTTGCGACCACGCCAATTCCGGAAAACGTTCAGGCCCGGTTTAGCGACCCTGGCGCAGAACATCTTCTGAGTCGGTCCCCTGCCTGGACTGCTTCGGTCGAACCGCTCTACCTGAAAGGGCCTCACGTAATGGTGCCGAGTGTCGGGTGTGGGGTGCCGGGTAAATCAGGAGAAGCCACGTAACCTATACCTCCGCCGTGTGACCTTAATCTGTGTCAATCTGTGTAATCCGTGGACGTTTTCCCTTTTCTGCGTTCTCTGCGTGTTTTGCGGATGATTTCCTCTTCCCGCCGTGTTCCGCCGGACGATCGGACCCGTTGATACGACGCCTCCGAACTCCGAATGCCAAACTCCGAACTCCCTCCTCTTCCCGCCGTGTTCGCCGTGGCTCGCCGTGTTCGCCGTGTGAACTCTTACGTGGTGCCCGCCACACCCGCTGCGGCCGCCGCGTGACCGTGTGAACTCTTACGTTGTGCCCGCCGTGTGACCGTGTATTGGTGCAGCCGCCATGAAAATCGTCGTTGCTTATTCCGGAGGGCTCGACACCTCGGTCATTTTGAAATGGATCAAGCAGGTTTACGACGCGGAAGTCATCGCGTTCTGTGCAGATATCGGCCAGGAGGAGGAACTGGAGGGGCTGGAAGAAAAAGCGATCAAAACAGGCGCCAGCAAATGTTACATAGATGATCTGCGGGAAGAATTCGCGCGCGACTTCGTTTTTCCCCTTTTTCAGGCATCGGCGCTGTACGAGAACCAGTATTATCTTGGAACCAGCATCGCCCGGCCGTTAATCGCCAAGCGCATGGTGGACATCGCGCGCGCTGAAGGTGCCCAGGCCGTGGCCCACGGGGCAACCGGGAAAGGCAACGACCAGGTGCGCTTTGAGTTGACGGCCGCTGCGCTGGCGCCGGAGATCGAAGTCATTGCCCCATGGCGCCAGGAGCGTTTCCGCAAGGAGTTCCCCGGCCGCGCCGAGATGATCAGGTATGCCGAGGAACAGGGTATTCCCGTTACGGCGAGCGCCAAAAAGCCGTACTCGATGGATCGCAACCTCCTGCATATCAGTTATGAAAGCGGGATACTCGAAGACCCATGGATTGACGCCAGCGCCGAGGATCTCCGAGACATGTACCGCCTTACCGTGTCACCCGAAGAGGCGCCGGACCGTCCGGAATACGTGGAGCTGGAATTCGAGCGCGGCATTTGCACGGCGCTGGGTCATGAAAACCTGTCCCGGTTGCTGCACGATCTCGGCTACCCGGGCGAGCTGCCCGGCAGCCAGCAGGAGCGGGTCCGGTTATCGCCCCTTTGGGTTATGCGGGTGTTGAACCTGCTCGGCGGCCGCAACGGCATCGGCCGCGTGGACATGGTCGAGGATCGCTTTGTGGGCATGAAGAGCCGCGGAGTCTACGAGACGCCGGGCGGCACGATCTTGTTCTTTGCTCACCGGCAACTCGAATCGCTGACGATGGATCGCGAGGTGATGCACCTGCGTGACGGTCTCGGGCCGAAGTACGCGGCACTCGTCTACAATGGATTTTGGTTTGCGCCGGAACGTGAAGCCATTCAAGCGCTGGTCACCGAATCGCAAAAACACGTCACCGGCCTGGCTCGGGTAAAACTCTACAAAGGCAACGCGATCGCCGCAGGCCGCACCTCGCCGGTGAGCCTGTACAATCCGCAGATTGCCACGATGGAAGCGGATCCGACCCAGGCGTACAATCAATCCGACGCGACCGGTTTCATCGCGTTGAACGCGCTGCGGTTGAAAGTTGCCACCCGCGTGCACCGCCACACGGCGTAAGAATGCCACAAAGGGAAGAGGTGCCGGGTGCCGGGTGTCGAGTCGAATGCCACGAGTGACCGGCATCTCCATCTGTGGCATTCTGCTTACCACGCCGGTGACCTTCCTTGATTCCTTAACCGTGTAACCTCAGGGAGAAGGGCTCCAAATCAGGGGCTCTTCCATTCGTGGCATCGCACCCGGCACCCGCTCTTCGTTACCCGTTACCCGGCACCCGACACCCGACACCTCTTCCCTTTGTGGCATTTTCTGCCGTGGCATTTGCTAGACCCGCTTGTAAACCACGCAGGAGTTGATCCCGCCGAATCCGAAGGCGTTGCTCAGGATGTAAGTGAGCGGCTTTTCGCGCGGTTGGTTCGGAACGACGTCAAGGTCACAGGCGGGGTCGACTTCCTCATAGTTTAACGTCGGGGGCACAAAGTCACGCTCGAGGGCCAGCGCGCAAATGATCCCCTCGATGGCGGCACTCGCTCCGAGCGGATGCCCATAGTACGCTTTGGTGCCGCTGATCATTAACCGGCGCGCGTGTTCGCCGAAGACCGCCTTCACGCAGAAACATTCATTCGCATCGTTTAACTGCGTCGAACTGGCATGGCCGTTGATGTAATCGATCTGTTCGGGATGCACCCGGGCCGAAGCCAGTGCGTCGACCATGGCTTGGATGCATGATTCACCGGTTGGCAGGGGCGTCGTCATGTGAAACGCATCATTATTGAGGCTGTAACCGATGACCTCAGCGTAAATGTGCGCGCCGCGCGCCCTGGCATGCTCGTATTCCTCCAGCACCAGGCTTGCCGCACCCTCGCCCATGACGAAGCCATCGCGCCGCTTGTCGAACGGGCGGCACGCCGAACTCGGGTCTGCACTGCGGCTCATCGTCCGGATAAAGGCAAATGCGCCGAAGGTAAGGGGGCTCAGCGGCGCCTCTGCCGCTCCTGCCACCATGACGTCCGCCCAACCATCCCGGATATAGCGCAAGGCTTCGCCGATTGCCACGTTGCCGCTTGCGCAGCTGTTCGAGTTTGTGGTGCCCACGCCGCGCAGGCCGAACTCGATCGCCGCGTTACAGTGAGCTGATCCGCCGAACACCTGGAGCGCCAACGTCTGGTGCACCGATTTCGGGCCCCCTTTCACAAACGCCTTGTGCTGGCTTTCCGCATTGGCCACCCCGCCGAGGGCCGTCCCGAAACTGACGCCGACGCGAGGCTGGGGATCGCCGGTTGAGTAGTTCAGCCCGGCGTCTTGCAGGGCCAAGGCCACGGAGCCGACCGCAAACTGCGCGTATCGGTCCAGGCGCTTGAGGCGGTGCGGCGGGAAGTAACGTTCGGGGAACCAATCTTTAACTTCGCTCGCGCTGCGGGCGTTGAAGATAGCCGCATCAAAATAGGTTACGGGCCCGATTCCCGTGCGGGCCGCCTGGAGACCCTCCCAAAACGCATTTTTCCCAATTCCGATCGAGGTTATGGGGCCCAGGCCGGTTATGACGACTCGTCTCATTTTGTCTCCAGGTAAGCCTTCATGCAAGCGAGGGTCCGGCTCGCAACGGGTCCGATAAAAAATCCACCGATAATCGGTTCAGCAACAGGCGCCAGTGCCGGAATTCGGAAATGCAGATCGTGCAGAATCGTCACCAGCACCCCCCGCTCCTGTTCCTCGAAAGTCCAGACGACCTCCATCCCTTTGGTCCAGGCTTTCAGATGCCGGAACCGGACCTGCCCGGCCCGCCGGTCAATGATCTGCTCCGAGACCCAGGAAATCGGCAAACCGTTCCGTTTTGCTGCCATCTTCACCACATTTCGTTCCGGACCGCGCTCATAGTAGTGGATGTACCGGTAATGAGGCAGAAACCGGGGCCAGGCTTCCAGGTTGGCGGCGGTTTCGAACACCCGTTCCTTGGAAGCGTGCATGATGATGGAATTGGACTGGTGCATTTCGTATTATCGGTCTCGCCGGTAATGCAGATAGGCCTCGTCTCCATGGACTTCGAGGTTCATCATCCGATACGCGCGGCTTGCTGATAAGAACGCATCAGAAATGCCTAAAAGTCCCGGTGCATGCTCGCCACCGAATAATTTAGGGACGATGGTGGCATAGATTTCATCGATCAGGTCTCGTTGCGCCAATGCCCGGATCAGCGTCGGTCCGCCTTCGCAGACAAGTGTCCGCACGCCGTATTCGGCATAGAGAAACGACAATACCTGGTCCGGATCCTGCCAGTCGCGCTCAGACCGGTGCACGCGAACGTGGTCCGGCCAGGGGACCTCGGTCTCAATCGAACTGCCGGTAAAAAGCAGGATGGGACTGAACTTCTGGCCGAATACCGGCAGATTCAGGTCCAGCTTGCCCGAACCGGATAGAATCACCCGGAGCGGGTACTCGGTTTGCCCGCGATCCTTACGCTCCCGGCGGAGTTCCGCGTCCGGCATGCCCATCGTCATCCGGTCTTTTTCCAACGTTCCCCGCCCGACCATGATCGCATCGCCAAGGGAGCGGATTTCCAGGAGGCGCCTTTTGTCGTAAGCGCTGGTGAAAGTGGTCGGGGTAAAGCTGGCGGTGGAAATTTTGCCGTCAACAGTCAAGGCAAAATTGATCAGGACCTTCGGACGCGGCATGCGGCAACCTACCGTTGCCCTAAGACGCGCCATTTGGCGAGTGCGGCGATGATTTCAGCTGCAGGGAGCCGCGGGCTCATCTCCCAAACGCACAAGGTTTCCGGCGGCAAAATCGCGAACAGCTCCGCCCAGGGCGTCATCCCCGTGAACGGGGCGAGGTGATCGAGGTCCGGAAAGCGTACATCGTGCACGTGAGCACCGAACAGGCGGGATTTCATCGCCGTGAGCCATTCCCGGTGATCGATCCAGCCGAGGTTGGCCCGGACCTGGGCATGGCCGAAATCGTGCCAGTAGCCGACTTCCGCAAAGTCAGCTTCACCGAAGAGCGCCGCGAATTCCCGTTCGCTCGGGACGGTCTCGAGCCCGATTCGATTTTCGATCGCCAGTTTTACGCCGGCGGCCTTTGCGTACTGCGCCAAAGGAACGAGCCATTGCCGGACCCGCTCCAGGACGAGGGCTCGTGCGCCTTCGCGCGCTTTAAGCGCTGCGATCTTGGCTTTGACGTAGCCCCGATCCAGATAGTGGCCGCGACGGATCAATGCAATCAGCTTGTCGGTGTAAGGCGGCATTGGGACGGAACCGAGGTGCAGCACCACGTACCGGGCGCGCAGGGTGGCCGCCCAATCGATGGTTTGCCGGGTGTACCGTGCCGCCCGCTCGCGTTCCTCGGGCCGGTGCGAAGTGCATTGGTAGCAGTCCGGGTCAGCCCGGAGAATTTGCACCGGTAACGGACAGAAGTTGTGGAGGCTGGTTACTTCCAGTTCGTGCCTGCCAAGGTAATCGACGATACCGTCCCATAACGACAGCCGGACGCCATGCCCGAGTTCCACCCGGTGAAAGCCCAGGCCGGCAATCTCGGCGAGCATCTGCTCGCCCCGGGTGTGGCGTCCGGAATTCCAGCAGGTTGAAAAAGCCGGTTCGTTCACCTGCGCACCGATACGAGCAGGGCTGGAACCGGGGCAGAGCACCCAAACGAGCGTCCTCCGGCCAGCCGGATGCGCCGCGCGGTGCATCGTCTGCCTGGTCGGGGCCGCATCGTCCGCCTCGTAATAGGTGCGTTGCTCAACTTGCCCAGGTCACCAAGCGCATCTCGTGTTCCTGGTTAAGGTGCGGATGAGTAGGGACCACCCGCACGTTAAGCCCGTAGCTGCCGCTTTCCGAAGCCGAAATGGCGCCCCGGAAACAGTAGACACCGTTGCCGTTGGCCTTCTCCACCTCGGTCAGGTCCACCGTGTAGGGGTTCCGCAGGATACCGTGATCCGTCTCCCCGATGTAGGCCTGGACCCTGACGTGAGCCGGGCTGACCGGGCCGAGGTAAACGCGCGCGTTCACCTTCAGGGTGTCGCCCACCATCATGGCGGCGCCGTTCTCACTGGTGTCGACCGATTCAATGCGGATCTTGGACCAGTCGACCCGAGTGGCATGCTTCCATTCGGCCAGCTCCACCGCGGCCCGGCACTTGCCTGCACTCAGGGCCTGGAATGCCGCCGCCGCAGGTTCATAGAGCCGTTCATTGTACTCCGTCACCATCCGGTGCGTGTTAAACACCGGCGTCACGCTGCGGATCGACTCGCGCATCAGCTGGATCCAGGCAATCGGCAGGCGTCCATCCGGTTTGGCGTAATAGAGCGGGATGATCTGGTTCTCGAGGATGTTGAAGAGGCTGTCCACGTCAACCGCGGTCTGGAAATCGTCGGGACCGCCGGTGATTTCCGGCCCGATCGGCCAACCGTTCTTCCCGTTGTAGCCTTCGCACCACCAGCCGTCCAGAACGCTGAAGTTCAGGCCCCCGTTGGGAGGCAACTTCATGCCGCTGGTGCCGCTGGCCTCAAGGGGACGCAACGGGTTGTTGAGCCAGAGGTCGACGCCTTGGTAGAGGCGGCGCCCGATGTAGGTGTCGTAATCTTCGACGAAGACCACCGCATGCTCCAGGCCGGCCTCCCGCGACGCCTGGTAAACCTCCTGGATGAACCGTTTACCCGGCTCATCTTTCGGGTGCGCCTTGCCGGCAAAAACAAATTGCACGGGCCGCTCTTCGTTCTGGACGAGTCGAAGCAGGCGTTCCTTGTTCGTGAAAAGCAGGTTGCCGCGCTTGTAGGTGGCAAAACGCCTGGCGAACCCGATCGTCAGGACTTCGGGGTTGAGGATGCTGTTGATCCGGCGCAACTGCTCCGGCGACTCACCATGACGCGCGCGCTGTATTCGAAGCCGTTTGCGCACGAATTCGATCAGCCGCTGTTTGAGCCCCTGGTGCGTTTCCCACAATACCTCGTCGGGAATATCGATGACCCGGCGCCAGTACTCCGGGTCGGTGAGGTGTTCGTCCCAGTCAGG
>JAFBAP010000079.1 GCA_019247695.1 Verrucomicrobiota bacterium
GACAAGATTTTAGCTCCATTGCCGGCGGAATGGTATAGAGAGACGCGCGGATGCGTGGCGCGTGCCGGGTCTTGCTTGACGGTGGCAGAATTGCGGGTCAGGTCGAGGGGTAAACGCTGGGCTATGTTCTCTTGGCCCTTCGGGCCGTACGACGGTCACGGCTGTCCCCGCGCTGCCCTCAAACAATGTGGGTAAAGCCCAGGGTTTACCCTGGGTAACCGTCAAATCATGATCGAGCCCTGAAGGGGCGGCAGAACCCGCCACCAACGCTTTCTACCGCCCCCTCATGGCTGAGCCGTAGGGAAAACGCCTTCCCCGCGGGAACCCTGGGCTAAGGTCTCCCGGCCCGTGGGGCCTGCCCATTTATACGGTTTGCTGGGTGTAAAGCTGGCGAGGCACTGGGAAGGAAGACATCATTTTACCTCCATGGCCGTCGACATCGTGTAAGGTCCGGCGCCGCCCTTCAAGCCTGGTAACGGTTCCCCATCGCCCGTAGCCCGGTCCCTTTTCGAGACGGCATCGCGGGTCCGGATCGGCGAATTCACCAGGCGCCCCGCAGCAGCGTGGAACGGCTATTTGGACGACTTGACGATCGAATACGTTTTTACGCCTTTCCGGTCCAGCAGCAACAGGAGGTTCGGCTTACCCTTTTGATCCGCCACCACCTTCTCGAAAGAGGGAACATCGTGCACCGCCGTCCGCCCGACTTCAGTAATAACGTCACCGGGCTGAATGTCCGCCACGGCAGCCGGGCTGTTCGGGGTCACCGAGGTCACCACGATGCCTCGCTCCGACTTCAACCCCAGTTCCTGCACCAGGTCCGGCGTGATGTCTTGTACCTGCAACCCGTAAGCGGCGGCCGGATCTTCCGGCGGAGCCGACGGCGCAGGCCCCGAAGTCGTCAACCGGTTAGTCGTCTCTCCGGGCAACTCCTCCGTCCTGACCGCCACCGTTATCTTCCGGCCGTTTCGCCAGATCCCGAGGTTGACCTGATCACCGACCTTTTTCTTGAGGACTTCGCGTTGCAACTCCCGTGACGAGCCTACCGAGACCCCATCGACCTCTGTAATGACGTCTGCCGGCCGCAGATCACTTTTCGCCGCCGGCGTGTCGGCCTGGATGGTGCGAACAATCACCCCTTTATCAATGCCCTTAAAAACCTCGCCCCGATTCTGTTCGTTCAAAGATTCGATGATGATCCCTAGCCACGGCCGGACGATGTGCCCTGACGTAATTAACTGATCGCTGACCTGCCTGGCTAGGTTGCTGGAGATGGCAAACCCGAGACCCCGATTCAAGCCGTGAATCAGCGTGTTCATGCCGATCACGTTCCCATCGATGTCGCACAACGGCCCCCCGCTGTTGCCCGGATTGATGGCGGCGTCAGTCTGGATGTAATCTTCGTACTTGTCGGCAAGCAGCTCGTTGCGGCCCTTGGCGCTTACCACCCCGGTCGTAAAGGTGTAATCAAATTTGTAAGGTGCACCGATCGCGCAGACCAGCTGGCCTACCTTGACCTCGTCGCTGTTGGCCAGTTGGACCGTCGGTACCCCGGCCGCCTCGATCTTGATTACCGCGATGTCGGTCCGGTCATCCACGCCGACGACCTTTGCCTGAAAACTGCGCCCGTCTTTCAGCTTAACCTCGATCTTGTCGGCCCCGTCCACGACGTGGTTGTTGGTAAGGATGTAACCGTCCGGCCGCACGAAAAACCCTGACCCCTCGGACTGGTCCGGCTGCTGATCCCCCTCGTCGCCGTGGGGTCCCCGGAAGAAAAAGTCGAATCCTTCAAAGGGGTTCTCATTGGTGCCCGGCTTGTCGGCCTTGGAAACATCAATCACCACGACCGCCGGTGCCACACGATCGTACACGGATTCGTACACCTGATTGAGCTGGTGCGCCAGATCCCGCGCGGTGGCCAGATCGCTTGCCGCACCCGCAGCCGAAGCCGCTGACGCGCAGAGAAGCTGTGCAAGGAACGAGCCGGAAAGAAGTATCAGGCGAGAACGATCGCTAAAACTCATAAATACAAGTCAGGGTTCATTGCGCCCAGGCCGTGAACGCTGATGACCATGGAACTACTCTTTAAACCCTCATGCAACCTAAAGGCACACGCAACCGTAAGAATTGGCCGGGCACGAACATACACGCAGGCTCCACGCGCGTTGATTGACAATCCGAGGTCACCCTCTAAGTTAGCCAACTAGTCAACTTACCATGCATAATGCTGTTGAAGCCGCCGACAAGCGGTTCCGTTCGCACGTTCCGGGCTTCTGGCCTGATGTCCCCGCTGAACTCTGGAATGATTGGAAATGGCAACTCAAGAATCGCGTTACCCGGCTGGAAGATCTCGAGTCGAAAATTCGCCTTACCCCGGAAGAAAGGGCGGGGGTGCTCCTTTCAGGTCACAAATTGAGCCTGGCGGTGACGCCTCACTTCTTCAACCTCATCGATCCTGACGATCCGAACTGCCCGATCCGGCGCCAAGTCATCCCCCGGCTCGAAGAAGGAAATCGTTCTCCGGAGGAATTGACCGACCCGTGCGGTGAGGATTCCCACATGCCGGTGCCGGGCCTGGTGCACCGCTACCCGGACCGGGTCCTGTTTCTGGTAACGGACCGGTGCGCCTCGTATTGCCGCTACTGCACCCGCAGCCGGGTGGTCAGCGGTGCCGGCGACCAGCACTTGCAAACCGACTTTGAAGAGGCGTTTCGCTATCTGGAAAAGCACCCGGAAGTCCGCGACGTCCTGCTGTCGGGCGGCGACGCCCTGCTCTTTTCGGACGACAAGCTTCGGGCCATCCTGCAGCGCCTTCGTTCGATCGAGCACATCGAGTTTTTACGGATCGGGACGCGCGTGCCCATCTTCCTGCCGCAGCGAGTGACGGATGAGTTTTGCCGGATGCTGCAGGAATTCCATCCTCTCTGGATGAGCGTTCACGTCAACCACCCGCGCGAGCTTACCCTCGAGGTTCGTCAGGCGCTGGAGCGTCTGGCCAACCACGGGGTCCCGCTCGGCAACCAGAGCGTCCTGCTGAAGGGTGTTAACGACGACCTGGCCACGATGAAAACGCTGGTCCATAAGCTCCTGCAATGCCGGGTACGTCCCTACTACATCTACCAATGTGATCTCATCCAGGGATCAGCCCACCTACGCACCTCGGTCGCTAAAGGAATCGAAATCATCGAGGGCTTACGCGGTCACACCACGGGCTACGGAGTGCCGCAATACGTCATCGACGCCCCGCGCGGCGGTGGAAAGGTGCCGATCAACCCGGATTACATCCTCTTCCACGATCGGGAAAAGATCGTGATTCGAAACTATGAAGGCAAGGTCTTCGAATACCCCGAGCAGGCTGACGCCGTCGTCTCCGGCCGCCACATGACCCAGTCGCCTGCGGACGAGTACCTCTATTCCTGAATGTTCCCGAGTGCCGGACACCGGCCGCTCCGCTTGAAAAGGCCGATCCTTCCCATTCTCAGGTTCACCCGTCTATGGCAGGCATAGTTGTCCGGCCTCGTGCCCGGATTTATCACGGGCATGACTGGGTTTACAACACTGAGGTCCTGAAAACCTTCGGTGATCCGGCCCCGGGTGACGTCATCAGCGTCAAAGACGGCCGGGACCGGCTCCTGGGGTCGGCCGTCTACAATCCGGCATCCCAGATCGTGGCGCGGCGTTTTTCCCGGCAGCGGCAGGAGCTGGACCTGGATTTCTTTGTCCGGCGCATTCAATTGGCCGTTCAGGAGCGCGAAGCGCTCGGCGTGGCCGGTCCCGCTGGCCGGGTGATCTGGAGCGAAAGCGACGGGTTGCCCGGTTTGGTCGTGGACCGGTATCACGCACACCTGGTCCTGCAGACGCTCACCGCTGGCATGGACCTTCGCAAACCCCTGATCGTCGAGGCGCTCAGGCACGTCCTCCGGCCCGAATCCATATTTGAGAGGAACGACGCGCCGGTGCGCAAGGCGGAAGGCCTGCCTTTGACGACGGGTGACCTGTGGGGACAAACGCCCCCGGAACTCCAGATCGAACTTGACGGCGTGAGCTTCCGGGTGGACTTGCGCGCCGGTCACAAAACGGGGCTCTACCTGGATCAGGTTGAAAATTACCGGCTGGTCGCCGCGCATGCCGGCGGCAAAGTGGTGCTCGACTGCTTTTCCAACCAGGGTGCGTTCGCCTTGCACTGCGCCCGAGCCGGCGCAACTCGCACCGTTGCCGTGGAATCCAATGCCGACCTCGTCCAACAGATCCGGTCAAATGCAGCCCGCAACCAGGCCGCCGTCGAGGCTGTCCACGCAAATGCCTTCGACTACTTGTCCTCTGCGGTCGACCGACGACAAACGTTCGACCTGGTTATCCTCGATCCCCCTTCATTCGCCAAGTCGCGCGGATCCATCGACAGCGCCTGGCGGGGTTACAAGGAAATTCACCGGCGGGCACTCCAACTCCTCAGCCACGGTGGCCTTCTGGCCACCTTTTCGTGCTCGCACCATGTCACGCGAGAAATGTTCCGCGAAATGCTCGTCGAGGCCAGCGTGGACGCAAAACGCTTTGTTCGGGTGCTCGCGTTCCTGTCGCAGCCGCTGGATCACCCGATCCTGCCGCACCTGCCGGAAACGGAATACCTGAAAGGGTTCCTCGTCCAGGCGCTGCCCGGACGGTAACCATGATCAGGGTAACGGACCCCGTGGGGTGCTCGGATCCCATCTGGCCCCGCCCTGACCCACTTACCGGATACAAGACTCGGGACGCCCCCCGTGCTTTCTGCTCGCTCTATTCCGCCCGCCATGTTAATGCTCCGCAGGACAGCGGACGACGAGTAAAGGAACGTGCTTTGGATTTTGTAGGCCGAATATTGATCGCCGACGACGAGATTGCGTCATGCCGGCTCTTGCAGCACGGCCTCGCGCGAGTCGGCTTCCGGGTAACCACCGTCGGTTCCGGTGAGGAATCCCTCCGGCAGTTGCGTGCTGAACCTTACGATCTGCTCGTCCTGGATTTTGAGATGCCCGACCTGAATGGAATCCAGGTTTGCGCCGCCATCCGGTCTGACCCGCAGACGGCCCAACTGCCGATCATCGTACTGACCGGCCACTCGGGTGAGGCCGAAGAAATCGGTTCTCTACAGGCCGGTGCAAACGACTTCGTCACCAAGCCGGTAAGCGTTCCCGCGCTGGCCGTGCGGATTCGTACCCAGGTGCGGTTGCAGGCTCTGGCTTCCGAACTGCAGGCGCGAAACGACAAACTTGAACACTGGCAGACCCTGCACGAAGCAGACCTGAACGCTGCGCGCTCCGTCCAGCAGGCCATCATCTCTGCCAAGCTGCCGGATCCGCCGGGCTGGTCGGTGGCGGCCTTTTACCAGCCGCTTATCCAGGTCGGAGGCGACATCTGGAACTGGCGCCGCCTTGGGCAAGAACGTTGGATGATCTGGATTGCCGACGCGACCGGCCACGGTGTCGCCGCCGCGCTCTATACGTCCCTCATCGCCGTGCTCTTCGGCCACACCTCGGAGAACGCCTCCTCCCCGGCTGAGATCCTGCAACGCGTCAACGAAGAGTTTTTTTCCGTGTTCCGCGGGAAAGGATTTTTCACCGCGGCCTGCGCCATCGTGAACACTTCCGGCGGAGTTTTGTACGCCGGTGCCGCGCATCCGCCCGCCGTTATCCTGCGTGCCGGGGGGCGCCGCGACCTGCTGGCCTCTCAAGCAACCCTGATCGGGCTCGCCCCCGCCCTGCAAGGCGTGGAGGATAGCCGCCATGACCTCGGCCTGGGCGACGCCCTCCTGCTTTACACCGACGGTTTTTACAGCGGGTTTACCGGAAAGAACCGCCTGACTCACCATGACCTCCTCGCCGCTCTCCCGGACGACGTCACGGAACCGGCCAGGTTCCTGGGAAAAATGAGGGCAAACCTGCGCGCCAGATCGTTGGAGGCGGAGGAGTTTACCGATGACGCCACCGGCGTCTTGCTTACCCGCGTGCTGCGCCTTGAAAAGCGTGTCGCCGGAACCTAACTACCCGGCCGGTGAACTGCCGCGGTGCGGTGGGAGGATTCCGGGATGGCGGACCTTATGGTAATTTTCGTGGCGAACCGTCCGATATGCATGCGTATGCACGAACCCACGCAAAGTCGTAACCCGGGTGCAGATGCATTCCGGCACAGGAGGCTTCGGTGATGGATGACGTCAGCCCTGCGTCGCCCGAGCCGATCCTGCCGGGCACGCCGGCGCCAGCCTCACACCCGAATGTGTCCAGCCTGCCGTGGGCGGCCTTCATGCGCGTGCTGCGCCGATTATCCCATAACCTGCGCAACTATGTGAATACGGCTGAACTCGAGGCCGCTTTTGCCCAGGAGATAACGGATGATCCGGAAGTCCGGGCAAGTCTGACCCGGCTCCGGCGATCCTTGGGCAAGGTCGCTGATGAGTGTGAACATCTCTTGACCCGGGTCGCCGATCCCCTGGCGGAGCTGATTGAACTCTCCGGAAACGAGCTTTTCCAGGCCATTCGACAGGAGAGCGAGCGACGTTTGGGTTCGGCCGTGCCCATCACCTGGGAGTGGCAGGGAGGCGACGCCGTCCCCTTGTACGTCGACCCCGACCTGATGTGCCGGATCATGCGCGAACTACTCGACAACGCGGCTCGCTACCGGCTGCAGGCGGATCGTCCCATCCGGATAAGGGCCGGGGCGAAGGACGCCGCGTTTGAACTCGAAATCATCGAGCCGAAGACCGGCGCAGTGGACCTGAGCACCTGGGGGATACAGCCCTTCACGAGCACGGAACCTGGCCGGTACGGGCTGGGTACCTGGGCTGCCCATCGCTGGGCTTTAGCTACCGGCGCGAATTTGGACCGATGGTACGACGCGGAGCAGAGCTCGCTCGTGACCCGCCTGACCCTGAACTCCCGAACGGACTCCGACGATCGCGGATGAAGCGTCCGCGCCGCGCTCGCGCCTGAAGCGGACCGATCCACCTGCGCCGTTCAATCGTGATCGTGCGGCCGTCGCCGTTGCTTTTCGCTTGAAGTTGCCGCCATCGATCGGTCCTTTTGGGTGCCATGTCTTTCGTTCAAGGATGTACAGGCGACGTCTCCACGCAGGTCGCCGTCGAGGCGAGCAGAACACGCGCCGTTCTTGAGGCGCGAGCCCGCCTTTCTGAGCCGGAACGGCAACAAAATGAGAAACTACTCGAGACCCTTAGGAGCGAGATTCTCCGGTTCGCCACTTTTTTTCGTCATGCCATCGCCGATGACATCAGCCGCCACGATCCCGCCAAAGGCGTGTACGAGGCGCAGCGGTTCGAAAACTGGCTGAAACTTAACGACACGTCCGTGCTCCCCACCTTCGAGGACAAGGTGTTTTTACAGAGCACGCACGAAGCGGCCGTCCAGGTCATGCGCGCTTCGAGCACCAACCTGCCCTCTGATCAGGCCGGCATGATTAAACGATTGGCAACCCTCGAGGATGCCATTCCCATCGCCGATGAATATCGGCGATGGCAACGGGTCCTGGCCGTCGTGCAGCGGTACGCCGCGCTTTTTAATGGTCTTCCGGCCGTCGGCCTCGTCCTGCTGCTCGCCTTCGTGCTGCCGGTGATCGTATTCGCCGTCGCGGCCGTGTTGCCGCGGTCAGGTCTTCCCCATCCTGTGATTGGCGTCCTGACGATGATTTTGTCAGTTCTCGGGCTTGGGATTGCCCTGGCCGGGTTGCTTGGACCGCTCGTGCGGGCGCGGATCATGGCACGCCTGCATGAAAAGCTGGCTATAACCGAAAAGCTTGTGCCCGCGAGAATCACTCCCGGGCAGGCGCTGTCAGTTCTTACCTCAGTCCGGCAGAAACTCGCCGCGTTGGACCCGGGCTTTGCGACGCGACACGAAATCCTGCCTGAACAAATGCTCGCACCCCTCCGCGCTGAAATTGCGTTCCTGCAAGCCAAACTCGGGACGCGCCATCTCGCAGCCTCATCGTCGGCCTGTAATTCTCCACGGCCACCGTCAACCCACGCCATTGACTGCGAGCTCTCAAAGGCTTTAAAGCCGTCTTTGCCGCGACAGAGCGACTATTAAGCTTTGACAGATATGATCATCGAAAAACTCGGAGGGAAGATGACCACGATCGTATCGATTAACCTAAGTTCCGGAGCATCGAAACAACTCCCCTCGAGCAACCGAAAGACTCCGAACTTTTCGGGCTACAAGGCCGCTTCTGATACGTGAAATCCCGGCAACGCTACGAAAATTAATACCATTTAGACCATGATTTCAGTAGAAGTCCGGCGGGAGGGGGTACTGCCGGATGCTGCGCACCTTGTGGAATGGGTCCTACACCATTTAGACAGTTACCATTGTGGAGGTTCGGCCGGGTTTCAGCCCCGAAGAGGCAGTAGAACTTAGCCCAGGGTGGAACCCCACTGCCATTTAGTTAAGGGCTGGCGGATGGGGGTGCTTTCGTCCCGAAGGGACGGCTGATCGTAGGCAGGGGCTCCAGTCGCTGTGCGGGCGTTCCCCAGGGGTTGAGGTCCCCCGCCAGCTTTACACCTATCAGACCGTATAAACGGTCTAGGCCCAACGGGCCGGTGGAACCTAGCCCAGGGTTTACCCCTGAGCTTTACCCACATTGTCTGAGGGCAGCGCGGGGACAGCCGTGACCGTCTTTCGGCCCGAAGGGCCAAGGGAACATAGCCCAGGGCTTTACCCCCTGGGTAACCGTAAAATCACGATCGAGCCCTGAAGGGGCGGCAGAACCCGACGGCAACGCTTTCTACCGCCCCTTCAGGGCTCGATCGGGGGAGGAACCCGTTCCCAGGGTGAAACCCTGGGCTATGTTCCTTTGGCCCTTCAGGCCATCAAACCGTCTC
>JAFBAP010000080.1 GCA_019247695.1 Verrucomicrobiota bacterium
CCCGATGCGTTTATCGACCAGACGGTCGTAACGGTGGTGGGAGAGAAGCTGCCCTGGTTTGGCCCACTGGTTGCCCAGATCCATTCCTGACTGCCATCTTTCAGCAAACTGATTTCCTCGAAAGTCGTCCTGTCGAAGGGGCCGTAGGGGCCGGCAGCCGTGTCGATGCCGCCGTATTCATTCACGGTCCACGCGGAGTATTCGATCCCTTCAATGTCAGGCAGGGTGATAGCCCACGTCACCAAAAATTTGCCGGTGGATTCCTGCCGTTTAACGCTCCTGACGGTCGTATTTGTGAATGGGCCGTAAACGGCGCTCGCAATCACTGTGCCGGAACTATTATACGTCGTGACGCTGATAGAGTTGTCCGGGAGGCTGGACAGCACGGTCGTATTCCCATCGGCCTGGCCTTGGACATAGAGGCTGGTAGCTTCGGGCGTGACATCACTTGGGAGGGGCACTGAAACCGCGGCCGTCACGTCACCGCTCGGGGTTACTACCCAGAGGTTCGCCCCGAGATAAACGGGGACAGGCACAATCGGGTTGCTCAGACCCAAAATGCCGAAGAGGAGCCGGAGATTGCCGTCGAGTCCGGCCGTTGACGTATTTCCGTTGGAGGTTTCACCGGGAGCCGGAACGCCTCCGAAGCCAAAATAGCCGTCCTCACCGGCGCATATCTGAGGGGTGACGACGGTGAAGGTAGCGGCCAGACTTATAATCAGGCACGCGCTCTTGATCAGGGGTTTCATAACATTCTGTTACCGGAAGAAGGGAGGTTGGTTGTCTGGGTGTCCTGGGCGCCATTGCCCGGCCGGCGACGGTGCGGACGCGGACAAAGGGCTGGCGAACGGTGTGATATTATGTTCTTTCTATTGAATATCAATATAATATTTGATAAAAGTGCCTAATATTGCTGATATTAATTATCTCAATCCTACAAAATACCCCGAGAGCGGCACTGCTCAGGGCAGCATCAGCCGGCGCCCGGAACGGGGCGCCCGTTGGGCCTAAGACAATTTATACGGTCTAATAGGTTTAAATCCGGCAGGGCACCTGGGAAGGAAGACCAGATTTTACCTTCATGCCCGTCGAAATGGTATTAGCCGTAGGACAGGCCGTTTATCGGGCAGGCGTTGAGACCGGCGTGGCGGTAGTCGCCCCTGCGCAAGGCCTGGAGGTTACTTACGACTGGGATATTGGGCCGGCCTTTAACCGCGGCCCGATTACCTGGAGAAGGTCGGCATGAACAAAATAGCCGCTCAAGGCGTAAAGTTCGTGCTGTTGGTCGTAGAAATGACCGCCGATCTCGATCAATCGAAATTCGTGGCCGGCCAAAAATTCGATCACCTCGTGGAACAGCGGAGTCAAGCCCCAGTACTCTCGTTTCAGCCATGCCTCGAGTTCAATAACCTTGATTCGCTCGAGGAGCTTGCCGGCGCCTTTCAGCACGTCCAGTTCGGCCCCCTGAACGTCCATTTTCAAGAGGTCAGGCGGCGGGACCTTGCCGCCGGCGACCAGCGTGTCCACGCGGTGAATGGGCACTTCGTAAACCTCCGTGAGGACGCCGCGCTTTTCCTGCAGCAGAGTGGTCGCGCCAAAACCGACGCGGTCGGAAGCCATCCTGGTTCGCCCGTTAAAAACCCCGAGCGCCATGCGGTGCAGGATAAAAGCGGGATGCGTGCTGAGGACCCGGTTCGAACCGGCCTGAAACTCAGGCAGGTGATCGATCAGCGGCTCGAAAAGGTGAAACCCGGCCTGCGGAAATATGGCCGACACGGCCTGCGACCAGCCGCAGATGGCCGCGCCGACGTCATAGATGACTCCAGGCGCAAAGCCCGCCGCAGCCAGCGCCCGATAAATGGATTGTTCCTCACGATAAAAATCCTTCTCGGGTTCCGCAGTCTCCATGGTCTTGCAAATGGAGCATTCGTACGGCTTCCCGGTTCGCTTGGCAAATCAACCGGCGGACGAATCGCCCGCCACAACCGGATCCTTCCGGTCTAGCCGGCTTTTCCTGGCCGCGGCAACCGCGCGGCCGGGAGGCTAAAAAAGGCCGGCGCCCTTGCCGGCAGACAAGGGCGGGTGGCGCTCTATGGGAACAACGCCCGCAACGCGTACGCCTAAAACGGGCCGAACTGCCGCACCGCTCGGACCTGACCGGAGGAACTGATCGACCACACCGCCGTCGTGATCGTAGCGTTGCTGTTCTGGCTGGCCCAAATCCATTGCTGCGTTCCATCCTTCAGCAAGATGATTTTTGACAGCAAGGTACCGGCAAAGGGGCCGAAAGGGCCGGCGGCGGTGTCGATGCCTCCAAATTCGTTGACCGTCCACGCGGACACAGTCCCCGTCCCGGGAACCAAAACACCGCTTCCGCCACTTGTCCATTTTACCAGCAACTTGCCCGTGGACTGGGACCAAGTGAGATCTGAGACGACAGTGTTTGCATAGGGACCGTAACTGGCGCTGGCAATGAGTCGGCCCGACGGGTTGTACGTCCAGACGCCGAACGAAGTAACGCCTGCCTCCAGCCCAGAGACATTCCCAAAAAGAAACACGACCGTGGTGTTTCCATCCGCCTGACCCTGCACCAGGAGAGTGCTGTTCAGACCAACGTTGGTACCCGTGCTTGGGAGTGACGGTGAAGCCGCCGCCAAAAAGTTTCCGTTCGGATCGAGGATCCAAAGGTTTGACCCTAAAATTTGCGTCTCGGTCGAGTCGACAATATCAAAGACGAGCCGGGAATTGCCGTCGAGGCCGGGCGTCGTCGGCCCCTCGAAAAGGAGGCTAAGGCCGATAACACTTGGAGCAGGCAACGCGCCACCGCGTGCCACAGGGCTAAGTGCGTTGATGGCGGCCGCTAAACTGACGAGCAGCCACGCATTTCTGAGGAGGGATTTCATGGTGTTTGTTGATGAGGAGCTTCCTTGCATGGGTTCAGGGACCGCGTTCGGCCATCGCGCGCGAGGCGGAAGGTAGCTGAAACGGGCCCGACACCTACATATGAGACTTAGAATATATATTTAAAAGCTATTTTTATTTCAAATATTAAAATTGTTAAACAACCGGCCTGACGATGCCCGAAACACGATCCGGCCGGTGGTTCCGGAGCGCCGGCTGCCCCGTCAATTCAATTCCCCGGCTTGACGAATGTTGGCCTTCAGCCCATGGAGTTCCCGTGAAAAGGTTATTGGTGACGGGGTCAAGCGGGTTGATCGGCAGTGAAGTCGTCTCGTTTTTCTCCGGCGAAGGCTGGGAGGTTCACGGGGTCGACAACAACATGCGAGCCGACTTCTTCGGGCCGCAGGGCGACACTTCCTGGAACACGCGCCGCCTGAAAGAGAGCCTGTCTGATTTTCACCACCACGC
Source organism: Verrucomicrobiota bacterium (assembly GCA_019247695.1). Lineage (NCBI taxonomy): Bacteria > Pseudomonadati > Verrucomicrobiota > Verrucomicrobiota bacterium. The sequence continues at coordinate 3,370 of JAFBAP010000080.1, forward strand.
CATCGATATCCGGGACCGGCCGGCCGTTTTAGGGTTAGTCGAAAAGCTCCGGCCGAACGCCCTCGTGCACACCGCGGCGCAGCCGAGCCATGACCTGGCCGCGTCGCGGCCTTTCGACGACTTCGACGTAAACGCCACCGGCACCCTGAATTTGCTGGAGGCAGCCCGCCGGTTCGCGCCTGAGTCCCCCTTTGTCCACATGTCGACAAACAAAGTGTACGGGGATGCGCCTAACCGGTTGAACCTGGTGGAAACGGAGACGCGCTGGGACTATGCGGACCCCGAGTACGCAAACGGGATCAAGGAAACGTTTTCGATCGATCATTCGACCCATTCCATCTTCGGCGCCTCAAAAGTCGCGGCCGACGTCATGGTGCAGGAGTACGGCCGTTATTTCCGGATGCCGACGTGCTGCCTGCGCGGAGGCTGTTTGACGGGGCCCAACCATTCGGGCGTCGAGCTGCACGGGTTTCTCAGTTACCTGATCCGGTGCGACCTGGAGGGAAAGACCTACAAGATTTTCGGCTACCAGGGAAAGCAGGTGCGGGACAACATCCATTCGTATGATGTGGTCCAGTTCATGAAGGAGTTTATCCGGAACCCAAGGCAGGGCGAGGTTTACAACCTTGGCGGCGGCCGCGAAAACTCGATCTCGATCCTGGAGGCTTTTTCCCTGATCGAAAAGATCTCCTCGAAACCGATGCGGTACGAGTACGTTGACCGGAACCGGAAAGGCGATCACATCTGTTACATTTCGGACCTGACGAAAATGCGGGCGCATTACCCGAGCTGGAATATCACCAAGGACCTCGTGACCACGTTCCAGGAAATTTACGACTCCTGGATCCAGCGCGTAACGGGGTGAGCTGCCTTCCGAGTTCGGTCACACGGCGGGTACAGCGGGTTTGGCGGGCACAACGACTGAGTTCACACGGCGACCACGGCGGACCACGGCGGAAAGACAGAATAATCCGCAGAACACGCAGAAAAGAGGAAACATCCACAGATTACACAGATTGAGAGGACCTGGCGGCAACTCTAACGTTGACACTCGCATCTCCCCCCATGCTGCCGCTCCGAACTCGTTCCCCCTTCTTCCCGCCGTGGTCGCCGTGGTCCGCCGTGTTCGCCGTGTGAACTCAGTCGTTGTGCCCGCCACACCCGCTGTGCCCGCCGTGTGACCGTGTGAACTCTTACGTCGTGCCCGCCAATCCCGCCGTGGCCGCCGTGTGACCGGGTGCACTCTTACGTTGTGCCCGCCGTGTGACCGAACTTGGCGTCACTCCGGCCGGTGCGGGACCAATCCGCGCCGGATAAACGTGACGTCCTTCTGCAGGAGGCGCCCGTCGGCCGGGGAGCGCCATTCTCCCACGTCGTCGTAGTATTCGAACCCATGCTCCGTGAGCAGCGGCAGCATTTCCTCCATGCCGAGTGCGCCGGGCGTCAGTGAAAACAGGGAGAGCTCGACGATCAGGACGTCCACCTGCGGGAGGAACGATTTCGCGCCGGCGAGAACCAGATGTTCGGCCCCTTGCACGTCGAGTTTGAGCAGGCCCCGGCCCTGGACTTTCCACTCGGCATGGATTTCATCCAGGGTGGTCATGGGCACGGAGATTTCCTGGTAACCCCGGCTGTCCTCCGGTTCCAGCACCGTGCTTCCGTACAGGTCGGAGGAAACGCGGAACCTGACTTTGCCTGCCTCCGTCCCGAGGGCGAGCTCGAAGACTTCGCCGGGGGGAGAAACCTTCCGCAGGTAGGAAAGGCGCTGGACGTAAACGGTGTAGAGCGGCTCGAACAGCAAAAACCGTGCGTCAGGGAAAAGGCGGCTGACCGTCTCCGACCAGACGCCGGTCGAGGCTCCTACGTCGACGACGAAATCAGGGTTAAAGCCTTCACGCTGCTTCAAGCGCTCCAGCCCCCGGTACAGGTCGGCAAAGTCCGGCAGGATATCGTCGGGAACTTTTGACCGGATATAAATCGCCGAGTCGCCCGGCTGCCGCGGGATCGCCTCCTCCATTTCCCTGGAAACGGGTTCGCCGGCGTCCATCGAGGCCAGGATCCATTTACCGGCTCCTTCTGAAGAAAATTTGGTGGCGGACGCGGCGGCGGCCTCACGCATCCGGCGTTGAACGTCCGGCAGACAAATGCGTTCGACGGCGACGCGCAGGGCTTGCCCGTTGTAAGGGACCACCTGGCCGAATTTGAACCGTTCGACAAAGCGGCCGGCCGCCGTCAGCGGGCTTCCGAGGACGATGGTCGGGATGTTGCCGATCGCGAGCAGGAAAGGCATGCGAGTCGGCAGGCTGTACCGGGCGATCTCGATGCGCGAATCGTCGTGCGCCAGGGTGCCCGAAGGCACGATGGCGTACGGATACTGCCGGATGATTTCCGCCAGGCGAGCCTCTTCGATGAAGCCGCAGACGCGGATTCCCTGGCGCGCCAGCTGGTTAACGTCCACGTTGAGCCACGAGGCATCGGAGTTCCCGTACCAGTCCACCTGCAAGCCCGACCTGGAGACCGCCTCCGCCAGCCACTTCAGCGCCTGCGCGCTCCACAGGCTGCCCACCACGATGCCCCGCCGACTCGCCAGCGACTCGCCGGACGGCAGCCTGGCCTGCGAACAGATCGACTCCGGCGTGACCACGGGCGGCCGGAGCCAGAACTTAAGCCGGAACTTGTTCTCGTAGCCTTCCCGCATTTCCGGGGAAATGGCCAGGCGGAGATCGGCCTTTTCCAAGGCCTCACGCATCAACGGCTCCGGGATTCTTTTCGTCACCAGGTAGTTGTCGTCCATCAGGTAGACGCAGAGCTTGAGCCCGAAAAGCTCCTTCAGGGCGATCGAGGTGAGCAGTTCATCGGCGAGGTAAGGAACGCAGATGGCGTAATTGAAAGTGTTGCCCCGCAGCAACGCGATCAGACGCTCGTAAAAATCGAACCGCGAAAGGTCACCCTGGCCGAACCGAACCGAAAAGTCGCCGAAATCGTGTTCACCGTGCAAATCGGTCGAGCGTATCGACAGGATGCCCGGGGTGCGGCCAAAGCAACGCCTGAGGATTACCCCGGTTCCGTGCCGGTCGCTGACTTCGTTGGGCGTGACGACCGCGATGCCGTGATGGAAACGCCCCGCCGGGACCTTGGCGAGCTCCGCGCCCGGCATGAAGTTGTCATAGAACGTCTGGCGAACGTCGTCGTAAGCAAGTCGCGCGTTCCTGATCAGGGCGTTCACGCGAGAAGAAATCATCCCCATGACCTTAACTGGCTACTTTCATTTTCGGATCAAACCCGCTTGAGCGGCGCCGCCCCGCGCCGGTTCGGGCGGCGGATGCAGCGGCGGCAAAAATGTCCGTTTACGTCGCAAAAGCAATTAACTTTCTGATTTCAGCCTTTCAACCCCGCCGTGGATGGATCAAAGGTACAAAGACGCCCGGTGCAAAACGGTTGACGGCTCAGGCTTTGCCGCTATTGGTGTGAGGCCCTTACTGGCCAGGGGGCCGGGCGCCACGGTCGATTTGTTATGAAAAGAGCTTTAATCACGGGCATCACGGGCCAGGACGGATCCTACCTGGCCGATCTGTTGCTGGCCAAAGGCTACGAAGTGCACGGCATCATCCGGCGGGCCAGCACATTCAATACCGCCCGCATTGACCACTTGTACCAGGACCCCCACGTGCACGGGGTGCGCTTGTTTCTCCACTACGGCGACCTGGCCGATTCGGTCAACCTGGTCAAGCTCCTGTACGAATTGCAGCCGGACGAGATTTATCACCTGGCGGCGCAAAGCCACGTGCGCGTCAGCTTCGACATCCCGGAGTACACCGCCGATGTGACGGCCGTGGGCACGATCCGTATCCTGGAAGCCATCCGTGAAGCCGGGGTGCGTCCCCGCTTCTACCAGGCGTCCTCCAGCGAAATGTTCGGCAAAGTCCGGGAGGTGCCCCAGACGGAGGCGACGCCTTTCTGGCCCCGCAGCCCGTACGGGGTCGCCAAGGTTTTTTCCTACTGGGCGACGGTCAACTACCGCGAAAGCTACAGCTTGCACGCCAGCAACGGCATTTTGTTCAACCACGAAAGCCCGCGGCGCGGCGAAACGTTCGTGACGCGCAAGATCAGCCGGGGGGTGGCGCGGATCAAGGCGGGCCTGGACCAGACGTTGTACCTGGGCAACCTGGATGCCCGGCGCGACTGGGGTTATGCGCCGGAGTACGTTGAGGGCATGTGGCGCATGCTGCAACAGGACGCGCCCGACGATTACGTGCTGGCGACCAACGAGACGCACTCGGTCAAGGAATTCGTCGAAGCGGCCTTTGCGCACGTCGACCTGGATTGGAAGGCGTTCGTGCGCTTCGACAAACGCTATGAGCGGCCCGCCGAGGTCGACCTGCTGATCGGCAACCCCGCCAGAGCCAAGCGCCAATTGGACTGGGAGCCGCGGGTGCGCTTCAACGAACTGGTCGGCATCATGGTTGACGCCGACCTGGCCTTGGTGCAGGGCCGGTGGCAGAACCCGCAGGAGATTCGCGCCCGTGAACCCCGCACCCTCGGCCTTTGAGACCGGCTTTCCAGATGGCCTTTGCGCCGTACATGCCGCCGGCGGACCGTTGTAACCGTTGCGAGCATGTGCGGCATCGCAGGTTTCACCGGCAGCGGCTCGTTACGCGTTCTGGAAGAAATGACGCGGGCGCTGGCTCACCGCGGACCTGATCAAGAAAACTTCCGTCAGGACCCGCCGGTTTACCTGGGGTTTCGCCGGCTGGCGATCATCGACCTGAAGGGCGGCCGCCAGCCGATGGCAACGCCCGACGGCCAGTTCGCCCTGATTTTTAACGGCGAAATCTACAATCATGGCGAGCTGCGCCGGGACCTGGAGGCGGAAGGCTGCCGGTTTTCCAGCGATCATTCCGATACCGAGACGCTGCTGTACGGTTACGCCCGCTGGGGTGCCGCCGTGCTGGAACGGCTCAACGGGATGTTCGCCTTCGTGGTTTACGACCGTGAAAAGAAGCTGCTCTTCGGCGCCCGGGACCGTTTCGGAAAAAAACCGCTTTACTACTGGCAGCGGAGCCGGGATTTCGTGTTTGCCTCGGAGCTGTCCGGCCTGCTGAAACACCCGAATGTGCCGAAAGCGGTCTCGCAGGGGGCGCTCAAGAAATATTTCGCCTACGGTTACATCCCGGCGCCGCACTCGTTGATTCAGGGGGTGCATAAAGTGCCCGCGGGCCATTGGTTCCGGTTCAACGTGGAGTCGGGCGAGTTCAGGATCGAGCGGTACTGGGAATACGTGCCTGAACCCGAAGAAGGCATGGACTCCGAGGTTGCGGCGCATCAACTGGCCGAAAAACTGGAACGGGCGGTGCGACGCCGGTTGCTCTCGGACGTGCCGCTGGGCGTATTTCTCAGCGGCGGCATCGATTCATCCGCCGTGGCCGCCCTGGCCCGGCGAACCGTAAGCGACCTGAAAACGTTCACCGTCGGATTTCAGGAACCGAGTTTTGACGAGAGCCGGTTTGCCCGCCTGGTCGCTTCCCTGCTGCGCACCAGCCATTTTGAGCAGACCTGCTCGTTGGAGGAATCCAAGGCGCTGCTCCCCCGGATCATCGACCGGCTCGATGAACCGATGGGTGACTCGTCCTTGCTGCCCACCTACCTGCTGTGCCGTTTTGCCCGGGAACACGTGACCGTTTGCCTCGCAGGCGATGGCGGTGATGAACTTTTCTGCGGATACGATCCCTTCAAGGCATTGCAACGAGCGGAATGGTATACCCGGTCAATCCCGAAACCGCTGCATTTCGGGATCGCGCTCCTGGCCAGCCGGCTCCCGGTGAGCCACCACAACCTAAGCCTCGACTTCAAGGTTAAACGTGCCTTGCGAGGCCTTGCCTTTCCCGACCGCCTCTGGCTGCCGATCTGGATGGGGCCGCTCGAGCCGGGCGAACTCGCCGCGTTGTTCCACGAAAAAATCGATCCGGAAGACCTTTACTCGGAAGCGATCGCCGCCTGGGAAAGCTGCCGTCACCTGGATCCGGTGGCCCGTACCCAACAATTTTTCATAAAGCTTTACCTGCAGGATTGCATCCTGACCAAGGTCGACCGCGCAAGCATGATGAACAGCCTCGAAGCGCGTTGCCCCTTCCTGGACCCGGAGGTGGTGGAACTGGCGCGCCGGATGCCGGCAAACCTGAAATTCCGCGAGGGGCAAACCAAGTGGATCCTCAAACGGGCGCTGCAAGGGGTGTTGCCGGATGAGATTCTGAATCGAAAGAAGAAAGGGTTCGGCGTGCCGGTCGGCAAATGGTTCCTGGACGGCTCCCTCCCGCAGGCGTCAAACGAGCGCCTGACCCGCGCACGTTATCGACCAGGCTATTTCGAATCCAAACTCAGCGAACACCAGGCGCGCCGGGCGGATCACCGGCTCTACCTGTGGAACGCGTGGCTGCTGAACGAATGGCTTGCCAGGTGAGTGGCGGAGTTCGGAGCTCGGGGTTCGGAGTTCGGAGCTCGGGGTTCGGAGTTCGGAGTTCGCCTTTTCGCCGCTGGCATCCTCTGATGGGGGAACAAGGCAGGGATTGCCATACACATAACATCATATTACAAAGTTATGAATGGAAGAATTTACGGAATTCGCTGCCTTCCAACGATGCAGGGCATTCGCGTGCGAGCTGGCGAAGCTACTGAAAAAGGGCCGATTCGCTCGTGACCCTGAACTGGTCCACCAAATGCGAAAGGCGATGATCTCAGTGTACGCCAACTTTGCCGAAGGTTTCGAGCGCGACGGCAATAAAGAATTTGCGCAGTTTTTATCACAAGCAAAGGGATCTGTGGGCGAACTCCGCGGGCAGATGCTTTACGCGTTTGATAACGGCCTAATCAGCCATCAGGAACTCGAGGTCATTGACCGCTTGGGAGTGGAGGCAAGTAGAATGCTTGGTGGTTTGATGCGGTACCTAAATGACTCGGATTTACAGGGTCGCAAATTCAAGCTTCGAAGGCTGCACGCGGATGCCGAACGGAATTTCCAAGATCCTCCAAGAGACGACGTCCCGCAAAAGGGCGCGCATTGACCGGTCAGCACCGGATTCCGTGACACGTCGACCAGGGTGAGAAAATGAACCCCGAACTCCGAACCCCGAGCTCCGAACTCCGAACTCCGAACCCCGAACGCCGAACCCCGAACGCCGAACCCCGAACTCCGAACTCCGAACTCCGAACCCCGAACTCCGAGCGCTTCCGTATCCTGATTCTCTGCTACGAATGGCCGCCGGTCGGGGGCGGCGGGGGGCGGGCGGCGCGTGATGTGGCGGAGGCGCTGGCCCGGCGCGGTCATCAAGTCAGGATCCAAACCATCCGGCTGTTCGGGATGCCCAAACGCGAGGTTCATCCTAACCTGGAACTCTATCGAACCTGGGGATTCCGGCGGCGTCCGGACCGGTGCACCCCGGTCGAAATGGCCGGCTACCTGGTCACGAGCTTTTTACCGGTTCTCCGGCACCTGCGCGAGTTTCGACCCGAGATCATCCATGCCCATTTTGCGGTGCCGACGGGGCCGCTGGCCCTCGCGGCCTCAGTCCTGGGCCGCGTTCCCTACGTCATCACCGCCCATCTCGGTGACGTTCCGAGCGCAATTCCGGAACAGACCGACCGGCTGTTCCGGTGGTTGGACCCGGCAATCCGGCCGGTGTGGAAGCACGCCGCCGCGGTGACCACCGTAAGCCGGTTCGTCGCGGGCCTGGCGGAAAAAGCTTACGGGTGCCGCCCCGACCTGATCCCGAACGGAGTCGACCTTCGCGACCGGCCGGCCCCGCCCGGACCGGCGGTCCTGCCCTCGCAGCCCCGGCTCCTGTTCGTGGGCCGCCTTAACCCGCAAAAAAATTTGCCGTTCCTTTTCCGCGTACTCGCTGAGCTCAAGGCATCGCCCTGGACCCTGGATGTCGTCGGCGCAGGTGAGGATGGGCCGGTACTGAAACGGTTCGTGGAAGCCCGTCAACTTCAGGACCAGATCCGGTTTCACGGCTGGCTCCAGCGGGCGGAAGTCGACGCGATGCTGGCCGGAAGCGACGCCCTGGTGTTTCCCTCGACGGTGGAAGGGCTGCCGCTGGCGTTACTGGAAGGTCTGAAATTTGGTCTGGCCATCGTCGCTTCGGACCTGCCGCCCTTGCGCGACCTCGTGGAAGATGGCCGCAACGGTTTCCTGCTTGAACCGAACGCCTTGGAAAGCTGGACTACTTCGTTGCGAAAATTGTTGGCCGATCCGGCCGCCCTGCTGGCCATGCGGCGTGAAAGCTGGAAATTAGCGTCGCGATTTGACCTTGAGAACATCGCCGGCAGGTACGAAAGCGTCTATTGGCGCATCTTGAGCATCCGGGGGATCCGTCGAACTTGCCAACCAAGGTAGGTTTGTGGATGTTATTTGTGTTTCGAGCACGTCTAAGAATTTTGTATGCGGATTTCTCGTAAAGCGGAGTATGCCCTGCGGGCTCTGCTTCTGATTGCCAAAGATTGCCCCGAGAAAGTTCACCAGATCCAGGAAGTTTCAGAACGCGGCAACATCCCGGTCAAATTCTTAGAGCAAATCCTCTTAACCTTGCGAAATGAAGGCCTGCTCACCAGCAAACGCGGCGTGGGCGGCGGCTACACCTTGCGCAAGCGGCCTTCCGAAATGGCGGTTCTGGATATTATCGAGACGCTGGACGGGCCGATTGCACCGTTACCGTGTGCGCTGGAACGGTCGATTGACGCGTGCGGGTGTCCCGACCCGGTGCATTGCCCGTTACGGCCGCTGATGCGCCAGGCTCGCGACCAGCTGCGGGATCTTTTCGGGAATAAAACCATTCAGGATTTACTGGACGAAGCGCGCGGCGAACACGTTCTGGTGTTTGAAATTTAGCCGCACCGGTTTAACCCCCCGGGGCGAACTCGCTCCGGTCTCGCCGCCGCTTGCTTTCCCGCCGGATCGGGGTATCTTCTTCCCTCTCAAAAATGGGGGCGTACTGGTTTCGACTCGGGGTTTGAAGACCAGGCGGCATGCCGAGGATGACTCGTTGGCCTCGTTAAAAATCGGGTCAAAAAAATAACTGCCAACCAAGAACTGGCACTCGCGGCTTAATTGACCGTGACGTTCCCGGCCGGATGCCTGCTAAGGCCGGGAGCGACGACAGCAGGCTGGCCTGAAGGTGGAGCAACCGCACCGGAGGGCGAGAAAAATTTCGTGGATGCAAAGGGCAGGTGTAGCCCGCTGGCCAGCGTCACCTGCTCTATTATGGCCAGCTAAGCATGTAGAGGCTTGGTTTGACGGCCTTGAGGACAGGGGTTCGACTCCCCTCGCCTCCAAGTCCCTCGCGCTGAGGAACTTATGATGGAGTTATTATCCGAGTAATAACGGGGCCAATAACACATCTATAGCTTAACTTAAGCATCTCAGGTTTTCGACGCTTGTTATAGCTGGTGGAAATCTGTGGAAGCGGGAAAGCAAAATAGGAAGGTTTCCTATTGCCACCACGAAAAATTTCTGGAGAGTGATCTTATGGGCTTCGGACGTCACACAATCGTGCATCGGGAACGTGTGTCCCCCCGGCGTTATCTAAAGCTTGCCGACGAGCAGAAGGGCAACATCAGCAAAGTTGTATTCCTGCCCGCAGAACTTGGACGAAAGCATTTTGGACGCTTAGAAGTTGTCTATAAGCGACCACTTGTCCGAGCCGTACATGCCTCATGATGAACGCGATCGGCAGCTTCCGATGCCGATCGTTGATGAAAAGCAGCTTGAACTCTTTAAAGAGTTCGTCGTCCTCCAGAAGGAGGAGTTGGACCTAAAAAAGCGCGAGCAAGACCTACGCTCTAAAGAGCTGACGCTCGAGGAACAGAACCTCCTTAATGCTCACGAGTTTTCTCAAGAGTCCCTTAAGGCTCAACTCGTAGACCGGCAAAACGAAAGGGCGCACAGGGCCGTTCTTGCCACTCGGGCCATGGTCTTCTCTGGAGCAATCATCCTGTCGCTGATGGTCCTAGCTGGTTATGGTATGAGTATCGGGAAACTTAATGACCTTCGGGAGATGATTGTGGGAGTGCTGGCTGTCGCCGGACCGTCCGGGGCAGCTCTTTTCTACGCCAGATGGCAGGAAGAGAAGAAGAGGGGCGAGAAGGCTGAGGATGACAAATAAGTTGGCGCGAAGGCATTAATGTCCCCGCCCCGAGACCGCGGGCCCAACTTTTGGATCGTGGAATGTCACCAGGACCGTACCGTAGCCGTCGACGTGCGGCGGTGCCGCAACCCAGGGGCCCGGTTTCGGGCCGATCGTGACGGTGAAGCTGCGGCCGTCCGAGCTCCCGATGTAACCGAGGTGCCCGTTGATGTTTCGGACGGCCTGGCCGACCAGGTATTCAGGGCTCTGCATCCAGGCCCGCTCTTCAGCCTGCCTGCCGTTGCTTTGCCAGACGATCGCCGCCGTAACGCCGGCAGCGAACGACAGGGCCGCGATGATCGCCACCAGCGTCCAGTTGACGATGAACCGGTCGTTCTGGAACCGGCCGGCCTCTCGCGCAACGTCTGCGCTCAACCCTTTACGGATCGCTGCAACCTGGGCGTCGGTTAGGTTCGCCGCATTTGCCTGATGCGCCAAGTCGTTTACCAAGCCGACGCACGTATCAAGCTACCCGGTCAGCGCGAGAATCTCGTCGTTGTCGCCGTAACGATTCAGCCGCTCCCGCCATTGCAGCAGGGCCACCTGCTTCTCGGGCGCGACTCCCTTGAGAATCCGCGCTTAGCGCAGTAGCGCTGGGTGGTGCGATGATTTGCACACGGGACAAAGGCTGCCTTGCAGTGGAGGCACTTGCCGGAAAGGGGCGCGCTCATGGCCGGGGTAAAAGAACCTCAACCTGCCGCGCGGTGCGCGCTGGCCCGGCCGGAAAGAAAACCCAAAAAGAAGAAGACCTTTGTGTGAAAGAGAACGGAAAAACCCAAGCCGGACGAAGAGCCTTTGGCCCGGCTACCCCAAAACGTCCACGTTCAAATCGGCACAATCAGACCAATTTCAGATCGGCACCCGCAAAAATGGCGTGGTCAAACGACAAAAGCGCAATTTTTGACCTCAATACCGCCGATCTTAACGGAGGTTTTCGGCCCGATGTGGTCAGCACGCGTATCCCCTTGGGCTGCCGCTGCAGAGCATGGTGGTCTGAGGCCCGGGGTCTACCGCTCTCTTACTGTTGTGGTGAAGCTTGCGGCGTCGATCCGGGCTTCGCCTGAGCGTCCTTTGTTTGAAGAAGCTCGATCTCAACCGACGCTATGTTATATCGCAAGCGCTCAAGATCGGCTTGCGTGGCTAATCCCTCTTTAACCTGTTTCTCGAGGTTCGCCTTCGCTTCATTATAGATGGCAAGGTGTCTTTCAAGAACCTGAGCCCTTTCTTCCGGCTTGTCGTAGAGGTCCACTTCGGCGCCGAACAGCCTTTCGCCGACGTCGATCAGGTCAGGTAGCCGCGTCAGGCCGCGTTTGTACAGGTCGAACCGTGCTTTGGCTTCGTTTAATGCGGCGTTGAACCGCTCTTTTTTGAGTCGAAGGAGTGGCGCGTCGTCATTCTTTATTTCTAGCGGAGGCATGTTCAGCACCTCCATCACCTTCGGGCTAAATTTAAGCGCGCGTTGCGCCCTCAGATCGGGCGGAAACCACGCCAGCAGCAGTAGTAGAATGGCGAGCGCACAAGGCGTCCCTTGCTTAGAAGCGATCTTGCGCATGGCGTGACGGAGTACGGCTTCTCGCATTGGGTTTTGTTCCGAAAAATGCATCCTACTGGGCCTTAAAGCATACGAGTATTGCCGGCAGCCTCTAAGTACAACGCGCTGCGGGGGGTACCTGGTCCTGCAATTGCAACAGTGTCCAGGAAAGCTGCCTGAGGCTATCGGAATCGGAGCTTTCACTGATGCCGCGATCGTTTTCTTCCAGCAGACCGTCCGCGCGCAATGGCGGCCGGCCGGCGGATGGGTGGCGAGATCTCCCTATGGAATCGGCGAACGCTTCGACCGCACCGGCAAAATGCTCGGTCATTTCTCGCCCCGCCTTCGGGCGCTCGCCGTCTTGAGCGGTTGATCCCAACGATGCCTGCTCCCTTACCCACGGCAGGCAAGCGATGTAAAGTTCGTCCACCCCTGCCGAAGCCTGCTCCAGGCGTGCTCCCTCCGTCACCCCGGATCCATAAAGCAGGGCCTCGAAAACGGCTTGTTCTTCGTACGCGTGGGCCTCCGAGAGCCGAGACGCGATTTCCAATTCGACCTGTTCCCGTTGCAATACCGAACCCTGAGAAGCGTCGCCTGAATGGCCAAGGCGTAAAAGCCGAGCGATCGCACCGAGACAAACGGCCAGTCGCTCGCGGACCATCGACTCAGCGCCCTCCGGCCAGACGAGCGAGAAAACGACGCTGAGGATGCAGATGCCCAGCATGATGCCGATGAACCGATCCCGGAGCGGGTCAATCTTTGTGGGCGGCCCGTAGCCCTGCAGCACGCCGAGATCAAAGGCCATCGCCACTTGAAGCCCCAGGTAGGAGATCCGCTCGCTGCCTAAAGCGATCCATGCGGCCAAACTATGGACGCAGAATATGATCAGCAGGAACGCCCCCAGGGATTCGAACCTGGGGATCAACCAGACGGTGCAGATCAGGCCTAATGCGCCCCCGAGGACGCAGCCGGCAATTCGGAGTACCCCCTTGTGAATGCTGGCCCCGGTACTACCCAGCGCGATGATCAGGGGCGTGTAAAACACCGTGTGGATGCCGTAGTAATCGCTGGCCGTGTAGAACAGGTAACCGATCATGCCCGCCAGCGTGACCTTAAGGGCGAATTGCGCGTGCCTTGGATTACGAAAAGCGTCCGCGACAAAAAGGGATCGCTTTGGCCGGGGGCCGGCTCCCGGCGGCGGGTTCTCAGGATCGGTGTTGAGCGCGCCCAGATCTTCGATCGTGTGGGCGGCTTCGACGAGCTGAAGCGCCGGAGACCGTATCGTGGCGGTCTTCGTGGAACCGGTCGCGACGCCCGGCGGAACCAAGCCTGCCTCGAATGCCCGCTCGAAGCGTTGGGCGCTCGCCCTGAGTTCGCCGAGCAGGGCGGTTTCAGCCGGCGAAATCGCCCCGGGGTCCGTTGATCGCAGCCGCGCGCGAGCGTACGAAAAAATGAGTTTCGTGAGCTTGTCGAGCGTTAAAATCATGCGCGTCAGCTGGCCCCCCTGCGCCTGCAAAGCACGGGCCTCAAGCAACGAGAGTTTCCGAAGCTTGAGAAAACGCGTTGGGCCGCGTTTGACCAGCGGATGAAGCAAGCGTGTGCCGGCCGACGGGGAACCTGCGGCCAGGTGCGCCGTCGCGGCGCCGACGGCGCGCCAACCGGCCACCAATTCGTACTGAAGCAACCGGGTCGGTGAAACCGGAAAGATCAAGAGGCTTGCCACCCAGGCCAGGCCCACCGGAAACGCGATTGCCACCCAGAGCCACAGGAACTGGTGGACCGTTTCCTCCGGGTCGGGGGACAGGTACACCAGGCTTTGCGAGGCGGCGCAGATGAAGCCCAGGATCCATCCAACTGCTCCGATGGCGAGCACCCGGAACAAGTACATGCCGATAAAGATTTCCGCCGCGATGCCCGGAACCCGAAACTCGGGGCGCTCCCCGGTGTATTTGAAGAGCAGGAGGGAAGCCCCGACGGCCAGGGTAACCGCGACCAGGACCAATAGCGCAGAGACGGCCGTGGTGACTTTCTCTTCCTTGGTGATGAACAAAATGAAAAAAGGCATGAGGTCCTGGAACGGCAACCTGAAGGTGTCGGCCACCAGGACGATCGCGGTGCAGACGATGGCCAGCCGCA
>JAFBAP010000081.1 GCA_019247695.1 Verrucomicrobiota bacterium
GACGCGACTTTGGTTGAAGCGGCCGTGTCGGGTCCGGGGGCGAGCGGTTCCTACGTGCGGCAGTTGAGCCTGCTGGCCTACGAGTTATTGGGTGGGCCGCGGGGGGTGTTGGAGAGCCAGGGCCGGTACACGCCGTTGGCGGCGTTGGCGGAAGAGGGCAACCAGGTGCTGCGGCGGGGATTGGTTGACGAGATCGGCACGGCGGAGGAGTTGGTGCGGGCGCTGGCGGCCAGCCTGGGCAGCCGTCCGGGTGCTGCTTCCTCCGTTCAAAGCGTTTCCACTGCGTCGCTGGCTGCCGCAGCGTCGAGCAGGACCGGCCCACCGGCCTCGCAAGCTTCAACTCCGGTCAGCTCATCCCTTCCGGACTCAGCGGAATCGCAGGCATCAACGGCGCGAGGCCGCGAAAAGGCGCCGACGCCGAGACGTGGATTACTGTTGGCCCTGCTTTTGACCGCGGTTGCGCTGGCGGCCATCGCATTATACGGCTACAGCGTTTACCGGTCCGTCAATTCCACCCGGAAGAAATCGTTTACGCTGCAGTCGCCGACTCCGGTGCTGCGACCCACGGCCAAGCCGGCGTTGCAATCCCCGGAGCTCATGACGACATCCAGACCGGCCGCTTCATTTACCGCCAGAACCGCGCTGCCTTCTCCGGCGCTGGAAGCCGCGGGGCGGACCGCCGTGATCGGTATCCCGGAAGCGGATTCGCTTGAGCAGGCGTTAGGTGACGCCCAGAACGCCGGCCGAAACGGGAATTGGGACAGGGCGCTTTCTGCGTACGTCGACTTGGCTGAACGTTATCCCAACCGGCCGGAACCGCGCCAAAGGCTGGCCAACCTGCTGGCTGAAGGCCACAGAAATGGCGTTCGCGTCAATGAAGAGAACTTCGCGACGTTGAGACCCGTTTTGGAACGGGCTTCCCGTCTGGGGGTGGTCCCGGCGATGCTTCTCGTCGCCCAAAATCTCCGGGCGAACCAGCCGTATGAGGCGTTATCCTGGTACGAGAAAGCGGCCCAAAAGGGGAACTCTGATGCGATGGTCCAGGCCGGGTTGCTCTACAGCGTTCGCCACACTGCCGAGGATAACCGGAAAGCCCTTGAATACTTCATCCAGGCCGCCGATGTCGGTAACAGGGATGGAAAATATCTTGCCGGCGAGTGCTATTTTTACCCGAAGCCGGGCTTGGTTCCCGATGAAGCCAAGGCGTTGCAGTACCTGCACGACGCGGCGGCTTTGGGCGAATTGAGATCCATGAACCTGCTCGGCACGTACTACCGCAAGATTCGCCGGTACGACGAGGCACGACGGTATCTGGAAGAGGGAGCGCGCGGGGGCTTACCGCTGGCCATCGCGAACCTGGGCGTGCTTTATATAAACGGCGAGGGCATACCCAAGAACTCGGAAAAGGCCGTTGAGCTTTTCCGCCAGGCAGCCGAGCAGGGTGAACCGGGCGGCATGTACCTGTACGGGCAATGCTTTTTCAACGGGGTTGGCGTGGCTAAGGACGTCCGCACGGCCAATGAATGGTTCCGCAAAGCGGCGCGCGCCGGGAACCCGTCGGCGATCGAATACTGCCGGCGCAATAACCTGGAGTACCGGTAAGGGGTGCCGGGTGTCGGGTGTCGGGTAAAATTCGGGATTCGGACACCTCCCGAAAGGCACGGAGGTCAGTGGCGCCACCTGGCTCCACGGCCAAACACACGAGCACGTCGGTCAGCGCCGGGAGCGGGTGATAGAAACACAACGTACGACGTTGGTGTGGAATTTAGCATCGTAACCCGATCGAGATGCGCTAACCTCCAAGGATGAGCTTGGACGAAATCATGGCCGAAGTTGCCTAAGTTTACGGGCGCGGCCAGCAACGGTGGCGGCCTTCCTCATGCGCTGCCTGTTCACCAGGTTGGCCGAGTACCCCGCCGGGCCGGGGTGGTGCGCGATACAGGGTTCGAACCTGTGACCCCTACCGTGTCAAGGTAGTGCTCTACCACTGAGCTAACCGCGCATGGTTTTCCGAGGAGTGACAGCGTAAACGGGTCTGGCCCGAATGCAATCGGTTTCGTTCAACCCTCGACCGGCTTGCGCGCCCGCTGCGCCAGAACGTGCGCGAGGAACGGCTGCTTGTAGTTTTCGAAAACCGTCGTGACGATGGCGGCATCGTCTGCACGCCCCATGCCTGGGATATGGTCGGGGATGATGTCGATATGTTTGTGCACGTAAAACAGGGCGAACGCCGATTCGGCAACGGCCGTGTATGGAATGTCCCGGCTCAGGCCCGAATGGAAATCCTCGATGATTTCCGCCAGCAATTCCACCTGATCGGCCAAGTGCGGAAACTCGTGGACCTGCGTGACGGCCAGCCGAATCCGGGGCAATAGACGGATGAGTTTCTCAAGGCGGGCAGGCGTGATCCCGGCCGCACCTTCGGCGATAAATCGTTTAAGTTCGTCGTTCATAGGGTATCGGTCAGCAGCGTGGACCAACACCCTATCATGAACGAACGGCCGAGGGCCAGCCGGGATGGTGCCGGCCTTTCATCCGAAGCGTTTGCGCAGTTCCGCGAGAACCTCGTCAACCTTGCCCGGCTCCTTGCCCATACCCCGGGCCAGATCCGGACGGCCCCCGCCTTTACCACCCAGGCGGCTGCAGACTTCCTGAGTCAATTTGCCGGCGTGATACCCTTCTTTCGCGGCGTGCGGCCCGACGTACACCTGCACCCCAACCTGGGCGTCCCCGGGGGCAAGGAGCACCGCCACGCCGCCGTAGCCTTTGGCTTTCAGGGCGTTGGCCAGGTTCTGGAGCAAGTCGCCTGAGGCTTGCGCCACGCGCTCAATGAGAGCCGGCCGGGTCAGGTCCAGATGGGCCAGCATCTCGTTGGCTTCCCGTTGCAACGCCTGCGCCCGGTCTTTTTCGATCTGTTTTTTCAGCTCGAGATTTTCCCGCTGCAGCGCCTGCAGGCGGCTTTCCTTTTCCGCCAACACGTGCTGGACATGATCGTACGATGCCAGACCCGTCACCGCCTCGATCCGGCGGACGCCGGCCGAAATGGCGCCCTCGCTGACGATTCTGAAAAGCCCCAACTGGCCCGTGCGCAGGACGTGGGTGCCCCCGCAGAGTTCCATGGAATACCCGTCAAAACGCCCCGCACTGCCTCCGATCTGGACGACCCGAACCAGTTCGCCGTATTTTTCGCCGAAGAACTGCATGATGTCAGGACGCGCCTTGACTTCGGCGTACGGAACTTCGATCCAGGACACCGCGTCGTTGGCGATCACGCGAGCGTTTACGAGGCGTTCGACGGCCCCGATCTGTTCCGGGGTCAACGGCTGGCTGTTGAAGTCAAACCGAAGCCGGTCCGGCCCGACGTACGAACCTTTCTGGCTCACGTCGGGGCCGACGATTTCATGCAATGCCCAGTGCAGGAGGTGCGTGGCGGTGTGATTAGCCTCGATCTGGCGCCGGCGTTCCCGGTCAATGGCGAGGACAACCTCGGAATCAGGAGACGTTTCCAGGGGCTCGGCCAGCCGCAGGTAAAAAGTCCGCCCCTGTTTAACCGCGTGCTCGACCCGGACGCGCGCACCGGAGGCGGTGCGAACCTCACCGGTGTCACTGACCTGGCCGCCCATTTCGGCGTAAAACGGTGAACGGTCGATGGCCGCGAGGATCGCGTCGCCCTGCCGGAGCAGACTCACCACGTGCCCCCGTGTCTCGCCCTGCTCAAAGCCGACGAACTCGGTGGCAACGCCTTCCTGGATGGCGGTGATGGTTTCTTTCTCCTGGGCCGCCCGCGACCGTTCCCGCTGCTGATCCAGCAGCGCCTCGACTTTTTGCAGATCCAGCGTCAGTCCCCGCTCCCTCGTGAGCACCTCCGTCAAGTCAACCGGGAAACCGTAAGTGTCGGAAAGTTTAAAGGCGACCTCAGCCGAGAATTCGTTCCCGCCCTGTCCGGCCGCGGCCTCCTCGAAGATACGCAAGCCGCGGTCGAGCGTGCGGTTAAAAAGGGCTTCCTCAGACCTGAACACTTCGACGATTTTGGTTTCCTGGCGTTTAAGTTCCGGGAAAACCGGGCTGAACTCCGCCACAACGGTCGGCGCCAGCCGGTCGAGAAAGCCTTCCGAGCCGAACCCCAGGTAACGGCCAAACAGGACCGCGCGGCGCAGAATCCGCCGGAGCACGTAATTGCGGTCGGTGTTGCCGGGAATGATCCCGTCGGCAATCGCGAACGACAGCGTGCGCAGGTGGTCGGCGATCACGCGGAACGCCACATCCACTTTTTCCTGCTCGGAAAGATTGGCCCGTGAGCTCGGCAGGGTGGCGGTATAGCGTTTGCCGCTGAGGCGCGAAATCGCGTTAAAGAGCGGCCTGAACACATCGCTGTCGTAATTGGAAGTCGGCCGGGAAAAATCCTGAAACCGGCGGGAACCCGCGACGATTCCGGCCACGCGTTCGAACCCCATGCCGGTGTCGACGTGCCTGGCCGGCAACGGCGAAAAGGTGCCGTCAGGATTGGCGTTAAACTGGATGAACACCAAATTCCAGATCTCGATGCAGAGCGGGTCGCCGGCATTAACCAAGGCGCCGGCCGTGTTCCCCTGCGGCGTCAGATCAATGTGAACCTCCGAACACGGGCCGCACGGCCCGGTGTCGCCCATCATCCAGAAATTATCTTTCCGGCCGCCCGAGACGACGTGGACCTCCGGATCCAGGCCGGCTTTCCGGAAGCGGCCAGCCCAATGATCGTGGGCTTCCTGGTCGAAAGCAGCCGGGTCACCCGGGCCGGGTTGATAGACCGTGGCATAAAGCCGTTGCGGTGGAAACTTCCAATGTTCGACCAGCAGATCCCACGCCCAGGCGATCGCCTCCTTTTTGAAATAGTCGCCAAAGCTCCAGTTGCCCAGCATCTCGAAAAACGTGTGGTGGTAGGTATCGAACCCGACGTCATCGAGGTCGTTGTGCTTGCCGCCGGCCCGGATGCACTTCTGGGTGTCGGCGGCCCGCGGCGGCTGGAAGGGCGCCTTTTCCCGGCCCAGGAAATAAGGCACGAACTGGTTCATGCCTGCATTGGTAAAAAGGAGGTTCGGCGAACCCGGCAGCAAGCTTGAAGAGGGCACGATCGTGTGCTGCCTGTCCCGAAAGAAATCGAGGAACGACTGGCGAATCTCGTTGGCGGTCATGCGTTGCGTTATCGCCGCTTGGCCGCTTCCTCTTCGAGGGTGGCTTTCACCGTGGCCTCGATCTCCTCATAGAGGCCCTGGTCAGCCCGCAACGCCTCCTTGGCCGCATCGCGGCCCTGGGCCAGTTGCTGCCCTTTGTAGGAGATCCAGGAGCCGCGTTTCTCGAGAATATTTTTCTCGAGGGCTAGGTCAAGCAGGGCGCCGATGTTGGAGATGCCCTCGTTGTACATGATGTCGAACTCAGCTTCCCGAAAGGGGGGCGCCACCTTGTTCTTGACCACTTTCACCCTGGTCCGATTGCCGGCTACTGTGCCGTCAGTCAGCTTGATCGCGTTAATCCGGCGGATGTCGACGCGAACGCTGGAGTAAAATTTCAGCGCCTTGCCGCCCGGGGTCGTCTCCGGGTTGCCGAACATAACGCCGATCTTTTCCCGGATCTGGTTGGTAAAAATGCAGCAGGTGCGCGCCTTGGCGATGAGGGCGGTCAGTTTGCGCAACGCGGCACTCATCAGCCGGGCCTGCGACCCTACGGTCGCATCGCCGATTTCGCCTTCGAGTTCCGCCTTGGTGACGAGCGCCGCGACTGAGTCGATCACGACGACGTCGAGCGCGTTGGACCGGATCAGCGTCTCGCAAATGCGCAAGGCTTCTTCGCCCGAGCTCGGCTGTGAAACCAGCAGGTCATCCAGGCTAACGCCCAGACGGCGGGCGTACTGGGGATCAAGCGCGTGCTCGACGTCGATAAAGCCGGCCAGCCCGCCGCGCTTCTGCGCCTGCGCGATGACCGTCAGCGTCAGCGTCGTTTTACCGGACGATTCAGGTCCGAAAATCTCAACAACCCGGCCTCGGGGAAACCCGCCGACGCCCAGGGCGTGGTCGATCAGGATGTTTCCGGTAGGGATCACCTCGACGGCAGCCACCCGTTCATCGCCAAGGCGCATGATCGCGCCTTCGCCGTAGTCTTTGGCAATCTGCTGGAGAGCGAGGTCAAGATTCTTCTTACGCGCCGCCGATGCGGGATCAACGGCCGCAACATCATTGTTTTTAGCTGCCATGTTCTTCAAAAGAGCTTACCGGGACCGGGTAAGAAAACAATCCATTACCTTGCCTTGGATCGCGCACACGGAGAACATAAAACCCAGGCCCGGGCACGCGGTTAAATGCTGTTGAGTCGAGACGACGAGAACTTATCCGGACTCGCCGCTTTTTCAAGCTGCCGGTGCGCTTTGAAAGGATCTTTTGAAGGCCAAAAAACGCTGGGAACGCCACCGCGGCAGCAATGGCGTTCCCTCTGCGATACTGGTCAGCCTGACCAGCGGGCTCCGGCCATCCTGGCGGCCGGCAGCCGTGCAAAATCAGGTCTTTATTCGACGTTGATCCGCCGCGGTTTCACCGCCTCGGCTTTGGGCAGTTTCACGGTCAGGATGCCTTGATCGATCCTGGCGCTGACGCGGCTCGCGTCGAGCGACGGATCAAGTTCGTAAACCCGCCGGAAATCGTGCTCGCGACGTTCGCGGTAAATTCGCCGGCCGCTCACCTCGGCCGGGCGACGATGGCCCACCAAGGCCAATTGGCCGTTTTCGACGGTGATCTCAACGCCCTCTTTGTTTACTCCCGGCATTTCAGCCACTAACTCATAGCCGTCTCCCGTCGAACGGATGTTCACAAGGGGAGTAGCATAATAACGAGCCTGCTCATTTTGCTGGCCCTGCGGGGCCTCGCGATCGGGTTGTGAAACCATGCTCATATAAAAAACCTCCGCCGCCGCCCGGCGCGCCCGGATCGGGCCCGCCGGACAACCGGAAAAATTGATGTTGATCAGCTAACGGAAACTTCGATCTGTTTCGGCTTCGCCTCTTCAGCTTTCGCCAACTCGATCTTCAGGATGCCGTCCTGGAGACTGGCGCGAACCCGCTCGGCGTTGACTTCCGCCGGGAGGGTTACCGTGCGCTGGAACCGGCCGAAGTAGCGTTCGGAACGCAGCCCTTCTTCTTTACCTTGCGATTCCTGTTTACGCTCGCCCGAGATGGTCAAAGCCCCTTGATGGAGGGAGATTTCGACCTCATCTTTTTTGAACCCGGGCAGGTCAACCAGCACTGTAAATTGATCCTTGTCCTCGTACACATCCAGCGCCGGTGCCCAGCCGCTGAATGAAGCGGTACTTCCGAAGAAGGGACCGAACGAGGTGTCAAACAGGCGGTCCATCTCCTCACGCAGATTCGAGAGACGATTGAAAGCAGAGGGAAGCTCAGAATGTGGATTCCGTTGATAACGGACGATATTCATAGGATTGAACCTCCTAACGATTTGCATTTACGGCCATACTGATAGCTAGTTCGGTGCCAGCGGTGCCCGAACCATGTAAAGAAAACGAAATCAACGAGTTATGCAAAAGGGCCAACTGAGCGAACCGCTTCACCAGCGACAATATGTCTCACACCCCGGGCGCCGTCGCGCCCCATGCGACAATATGGCTCAAGGGCGCGCCGGAGGGGGTCGGCCGCCGGGTTCGGGAACGCCGCACGAGGGACTGCTCGATGCCGGCGGGTTGAGAGGCTGGGATCTCCAAGCTGCGCTGCACCCTGGCCGCCCCGGCGGAGGCATGCCGGTAACCGGGCAACGCGGTTGGGGGCGCAAAATCTGCCCCGGCAGGTAAGGTCATCCACCATCAACGGTGGGAGATCATTTTACCTGGTACAACAGCCGGTCTTCCTGCTTTTCCAATTCTTTGACGACGGTGCAGAGGTATACTGTCCGGTCTGTGAACCGCTTGTATTTCGTGATTTCCGACCGGTTCAACACTTTGAAACCGTAACGCTTGAAAAGTTTGAAGCCGCGCCGGCTATCGAAGGTAACGATTTGGGCGTGCACCTGCTTCACGCCGGATTCGTAAAGAAACGCCAGATAAGTTTCGAGCAGTTGCCGGCAGATCTCGATACTGCGCGCTCCCGGCAGGATATTGAGGTGGAAATGCCCGATCGACCGGGGTGCGGCCGGGACTTCCCGCCAGGCGTTCAGGATGATCCAATGCACAAAACGCCGCGATTCAGGCTGGTACCGCCAATAGCGGCAGGCGAGTTTGGCCACGAGGCGTATGGTATGGAAGAAACTGAACGCCTGATGTTTCAGGGGAAACCGTGAACCGAGCAAGTAACCCTTGGTTTGACCGTCGACCGTAACGACGAAAGCCGACTCGGGTTCGTGGTTCAGGTAATATTCGGTGAGGAAGTCGGCAAAAAGTTCGCGATCTTCGAAAACTGGATCAATTGGGTCACCAAGGAAGCCGGTGTCGCAGCACAGCGCGCGCAGCGTTGCTCGATCTTCCGGCCGGTACCGGCGGACGATCACGCCGCGAGGTTCCATAGCCGTAAAGTGCATCGCTATCTAAATCCTGATCTGCTGGTAAATGTCAAACATGGTGCGGAAAACCGAGTTCCAGGAATAGCGGGCGGTGACCCGTTTGCTCGCTTGCAGACCGGCTTTGGCCAGGTCGGTCTCGCTTATGGCGAGAATGGCGGCCGCCAGGGATCCCGGTGAATTTTCGGCCGACCAGTGGGATTGGTCGGCAAAGATTATACGGTCCATGTAACTGCCGCGGATTCCGACGACCGGGGTGCCGCAGGCCTGGCTCTCAAGGGCGACCAGCCCGAAGGTTTCCTGCACGCCCGGATGGACGAAAAGGTCTGCCGCGCGGTAATAGCGGGCAAGCTGCGCCTGATCGGAGCAATAATTGATCCAGGTAACGGCGTTTGTGCGTTTCTGAAGTTCGACCAGGTGTTCACGCTGCGGGCCGTCACCGACCACCAGCAAGGCAAATCTGCCGGGAGCAAGCTGGTCTTCAAGCAAGCTGAACGCGGCAAACAAAGTCTTAACGTTTTTTTCCGGGGCGAGCCGGCCGACGTAGAGCAGCAGCCGGCGCTTCGGGTCCATTTGCAGCGTGTGCCGGGTTTCACAACGGTCGTGACCGGCTCGAAAGGTGTTCGTGTCCACGCCGAGTTCGCAGAGCACGGCATTTTCCACGCCCCATTCCCGGAGCACCTGGGCGAGCCCGAGGGAGGACACGAACGTATGGGTAAAATGATTGTAAAGCGACCGGACGTAATGCTTCACCACGTCCATCATGATGTCGCCGGCGGTCTGGCCGAAGTATTTCAACGTGGTGCGCAGGTAAGCCTCGGGAAAATGGGAATGGTAAAACCCGACGACCGGAATTCGAAGGGCGTCCCCGGACGCGATGGCTTTCCAGGCGACCTGGTAAGGGTCACTTGACTCGATCACATCCGGGCGTTCGGCCTCAAGGATGGTTTCCACCGCGTTGAGGTTCAGCAGCACACGGTAACGGGAGGTCTTGGAGACGAGCGGGGCGGCGATGGAGTAAGTACGCGCCTGGGGCGTCGCGATGGTCTCCGTTTTCGGGCCCGGGATGATCAGGATGTGCTCGTGGCCGGCGGCCTCGGCGTATTTACGCTTTTCCTCCAGGTAACGCTTCACCCCGCCGCTGAGTGGCGAATAAAACTGCGTCAGATCGCAGACCTTCATCGAAAACATGCAGACAACCGGCACGCCGGCTCGTTGCGGGGGCGTACGTGCAGCTGGCGCCGGTGCTGGGCCGCTCGTGCTTTTTTCCTAATAGAGCGGCAGCGAAGTGCCGACCTCCTCAAGCCGGGCCGAGTCGATCTCAACCAGGTAATGCTCGGCGTCGATCGCGGCGGCGCAACCCTGTCCGGCCGCCGTCACGGCTTGGCGGTAGATCGGGTCGGCAACGTCGCCGGCGGCAAACACGCCCGGAAGGTTGGTCTGGGTGCCTTTTCGCGTCAGCAGGTAACCGTTTCCGTCCATGTCCAGCTTACCACGAAACGGCTGGGTGTTGGGCGTGTGGCCAATCGCGACAAAAACGCATTTCACCGCCAACCGGTTGCGTTCGCCGGTTTTCAGGTCAAGCAGATCCACAGCTTCCATTTCGCCCTGGGCGTCTCCGACGTAGCGGGTAGCGACCGTGTTCCAGACGGGCTCGATTTTCGGGTGCGAAAGCGCGCGGTCAGCCAGGATGGCCGAAGCCCGAAGGTGGTCGCGCCGATGGATCAGGTAAACCTTGGAAGCGAAACGGGTCAGGAAAACGGCTTCCTCGCAAGCGGTATCGCCGCCGCCGATCACCGCTACGGGGACGTCCCGATAAAACGCGCCGTCACAAGTGGCGCATGACGTCAAGCCGTGGCCCTTGAACTTTGATTCATTCTCCAGTCCGAGCCACCGGGCCGAAGCGCCGCTGGCGATGATCACGGTATGGGTCTCAATCCATTCGCCGTCAATCTTCAGACGATGGTAACCGGCCGCCGGCTCGAAGGCTTCCACCTCGCCGAAACGGAAACGGGCACCAAATCGCTCAGCTTGCCGGTGCATGTTGATGATCAGGTCCGGGCCATCAATGCCTTCGGGAAAGCCGGGGAAATTCTCGACGAGCGTCGTCGTCGTCAGCTGACCGCCCGGCTCGCGCCCTTCCAGGACAAGGGGATTCAAATTTGCCCGCGCCGTGTAAATGGCTGCGGTGAGGCCTGCACACCCAGTGCCGACGATGATGACTTTCTCCATGGCCCCCTTAAGTGACATCAAAAGCACCACCCTGCAATCGCCGGTCACACGGTCACACGGCGGGCACAGCGGGTTTGGCGGGCACGACGTAAGAGTTCACACGGCGAACACGGAGGGCCACGGCGACCACGGCGGAAAGAGGGGGAAAGCGTTCGGAGTTCGGGGTTCGGAGCGACAGAGAATGCCACAAATGAGGAGAAGTGCCGGGTGCCGGGTAAGAGAGACGCTATATCCGCCGTGTGCCCTCTAATCTGTGTCAATCTGTGTAATCTGTGGATGTTTTCTCTTTTCTGCGTGTTCTGCGGATGATTTATCTTCTCACTGTGGTCGCCGTGGCCCGCCGTGTTCGCCGTGTGAACTCTTACGTTGTGCCCGCCACACCCGCTGCGGCTGCCGTGTGCCCCCTAATCTGTGTCAATCTGTGTAATCTGTGGATGTTTTCTCTTTTCTGCGTTCTTCTGCGTGTTCTGCGGATGATTGGGGGAGATCGGACGTGGTTCTACGACCCCTCCGAACTCCGAACTCCGAACTCTTTCTGCTGTGCCCGCCACCCGTTACGCGTTATCCGTTACCCGCAACTGATCGATCAATCATGTTTACCGGGATTGTCGAAGCAACTGGCAAGGTGGAACGCCTGGAGGAAACGGGGGTGGCCGGGTCATTTCGGCTGCGATTGGAAACGCGTTTGGCGGCAGCGCTCAAGATCGGGGACAGTCTGGCGGTCAACGGTTGTTGTCTGACGGCCGCCGAATTGCGCGGAGAAACGATTCGTTTCGATTTGCTGGCCGAAACGCTGCGGCGGACCAATCTCGGGGCACTTCGTCCGGGCAGCCTCGTCAACCTCGAACGGCCCATGGCGGCCGACGGCCGTTTTGACGGCCACCTGGTGCAAGGGCACGTCGACACGGCGGCCGAGATTCTGGCGATTGAACCGGCCAGCGGCGATCACCGCGTCGAAATAGCCTTACCGGCTGCGTTCGCGCGTTACGTCGTCTTCAAAGGCTCGATCGCCGTAAACGGCATCAGCCTGACGGTGGCGGAACTTCTCGAGTCGAGTTTCGTCCTGTGGATTATCCCGCACACCTGGGAGGTAACCAACTTGCGCGCACTCAAGCCGCGAGAGCGTGTAAACCTGGAATTCGACCTTGTGGCCAAATACGTCGAGCGCATGATGGCGGAATCGCTGAAAGCCGGTCGAGTTTAGGTTAGGGTTGGTCGGGCAACGCAACCCGCCGGCGGGTCCGTTTCACGGCTGCCCGCCGCTGTTTGGATTCGTGGATTTCCCGCTTCAAGCCGGCCGGCCGCCGTGAGTTCTGGCGGCGCACCTTTTCGCGGGCGGCGCGTTTCGCGGTCCGCTCGTCCTCGCGACGCCGTTCCAGCAGGTTGATAAGGCGTTCGAGGGCCAGTTGGCGGTTGCGGTATTGGGACCGCGAATCCTGCACCGTGACGGCGAGGCCCGAACCCCGGTGACGCAAGGTGACAGCAGTCGAAACCTTATTCACATTCTGTCCCCCTGGTCCGCCGGCACGCGCGAAGATCTCGTCAAATTCCTCCGGCCTGAAACCGAGTTTTTCG
Source organism: Verrucomicrobiota bacterium (assembly GCA_019247695.1). NCBI lineage: Bacteria > Pseudomonadati > Verrucomicrobiota > Verrucomicrobiota bacterium. The sequence goes on from JAFBAP010000081.1 coordinate 12,336, forward strand.
AGCCGCCTGAGCTGGGTGTTATCGCTGATCAGCATGGGATACTCCTTTCGCACAACCTTGATATGGATTGCGGACCAAACGGTAGTTTACAGCCTGTGGCCGGCTAACAACCTTTGACCGGCGTCCGTATAACCCGGCCTGCGGTCAGGGAGCAACCCGGTGAATCGCTCGAAGCTGCCGGTGCCGGGTTGCTTCCGTGGGCAGAGTCGCCGGGGCCGGCCTCAACGATCGATCCCGGTGCACGCCACGGATCAGGAGCACTTTTCCCGGTTGACGCCTTTTGAAGCCCGTCCTATGTAGCAGAACGCTTACCCCCCTCAGCAGAGACAGCGACCCCCGCCATGAACATCCACGAATACCAAGCCAAACAGCTTTTTGAACGTTTTGGGATTGCAACCCCGAAGGGAGGCCCGGCCGAGGCCCCTGAACAAGCCGAAGCGGTCGCGGTGAGTCTGCACACCTCCAACCTGGTGATTAAGGCCCAGATTCATGCCGGCGGCCGCGGCAAAGGCACGTTCCTGAACGGGTTCAGAGGCGGTGTGCACCTCTGCTCGAGTCCGGCGGAAGTACGGGCGGTGGCCGAAAAGATGTTAGGCCAAACGCTGGTCACGCACCAGACCGGGCCGGCGGGTAAAATCGTCCGCAAAGTGTTGGTAGCCGAATCGGTCGAGATTGCGCATGAGCATTATCTGGCCATCCTGACGGATCGCGCGACGGGCGCCCCGGTCGTGGTGGCCAGCACCGAAGGTGGAGTCGAAATCGAAAAGGTAGCCGAAGAATACCCGGAAAAAATCATCCGGGAACCGGTACACCCGCTCGCCGGGCTGCAACCTTACCAGGCCCTGAAAATTGCGAACGAGCTAGGTTTTGGAGGAAACCAACTCAAGGCTGCGTCGAAGCTGATGAACAACCTTTTCAAACTTTTCATCGCCCTGGATTGCTCCCTGGTTGAGATCAACCCGCTCGTGGTTACCAAAAAGGGTGAGGTCCTCGCCCTGGACGCCAAATTTAACTTCGACGATAACGCGCTCTTCCGGCATCCGGAAATCGTCGCGATGCGGGACACCGAAGAGGAAGACGCGCGTGAAGTTGAAGCGTCCAAGTACGGCCTTAACTACATCGGGCTGGACGGAAACATCGCTTGTCTGGTGAACGGCGCGGGGTTGGCGATGGCCACGATGGACATCATCAAGTACGCCGGGGGTGAACCGGCCAATTTCCTCGATGTGGGCGGCGGCGCGAGCGAGGAGCAGGTGACGGAGGCTTTCAAAATCCTGGTTTCGGACAAAAACGTGCGGGCCATCCTGGTGAACATTTTCGGCGGGATCATGCGTTGCGACGTCATTGCCCAGGGCATCATCAACGCGGTAAAGGCCGTGAGCCTGCCGGTGCCGCTGGTGGTACGGCTGGAGGGCACCAACGTCGAGCGTGGCAAGCAGCTGCTGGCCGAATCGAAGCTGCCGATCCAAACCGCTTCGGACCTTGCTGAAGCCGCGCGCCTGGCCGTGTCCGCAGCAAAAGCCGCCTAGCTCCGTAGATCACCCTCACTCACACCCAACTACTTTCCATGTCTATCCTGGTCAACAAACAGACTCGATTGCTCGTACAAGGGATTACCGGAAGTTCGGGCGCCTTCCATGCCCGTGGTTGCGCCGAGTACGGCACCAACGTCGTGGCCGGAGTCACGCCCGGCAAAGGCGGTCAGAAGTTTGACGATAAGGTACCGGTATTCGACACCGTCCATGAGGCCCGGCGGGAGACCGGTTGCAATGCGACGATGATCTTTGTGCCGGCGCCATTCGCCGCCGACGCCATTCTGGAGGCGGCGGATGCCGGTGTCGAACTGATCGTCTGCATCACCGAAGGCATCCCGGTGAATGACATGATGCGGGTCAAGGATGTTCTCAAAGACAAATCTAACCGGCTGATCGGTCCGAACTGTCCGGGCATCATCACCCCGGGTGAATGCAAGATCGGCATCATGCCCGGCTACATTCACAAGCCGGGTACGGTGGGCGTGATATCGCGCTCAGGCACATTGACGTACGAAGCCGTCTGGCAATTGACCCAGCGCGGTTATGGCCAGTCAACGTGCATCGGCATCGGCGGCGACCCGATCAACGGGACCTCGCACCTCGATGCGGTCAAAATGTTCGCCGCAGATCCCGGCACTGAGGCGTTGATCCTGATCGGCGAAATCGGCGGTACCGCGGAAGAGGAAGCAGCCGCCTGGATCAAGGATAATTACAAAAAGCCGGTGTGCGGGTTCATTGCGGGTGCGACCGCGCCGCCTGGACGGCGGATGGGGCATGCCGGAGCGATCGTGGCCGGCGGGAAGGGAACGGCCGCAGGCAAGATCGAAGCGTTACGAGCGGCTGGCATCGCCGTGGCCGAAACGCCGGCCTCGATCGGTGAAACCCTGATCGGCGTGATAAAAGGATAACCAGCGTATGACCGCGCTCAGCAAGGGACTTGAAGGCGTCATCGCCAATGAGACCCGGATCGGGGACGTCAGGGGACAGGAAGGCCAACTCATTTACTCCGGTTACGACATCAATGAACTGGCCGGAAAAGTCTCTTTCGAAGAGGTTGTTTACCTGCTGTGGAACAACCGGCTGCCGAACCGTGCTGAGCTCCGGTCGCTTAAAGAACAGCTTGCGTCTGAGCGGCAGCTTCCCGAGCAGGTCATTGCTTTCATCAAAGGAGCGCCGAAGGCTGCCGCGCCCATCGATGTATTGCGGACGGCGGTCTCGATGCTTGGTTTGCACGACTCGGCCGTGGCCACGGACAACAGCCCCGAGGCGAACCGGCATCGTGCGGCCAGCCTGGTGGCCAAGAGCGGGGTGATCATCGCCTACTTTCACCGGGCCCGGAACGGCCTGGAACTCCCCCCGGTACGCCAGGACCTGAACGAAGCCGGCCATTTCCTTTACCTTCTGGACGGTAACGAACCTTCGAAGCAGAAAACCAAAACCCTCGACGTGGCCTTTGTGCTGCACGCCGAGCACGGTATGAACGCTTCCACCTTCAGCGCGCGGGTGACCATTTCCACCCTGACCGACATCTATTCGGCCGTAACGGCGGCGATCGCGACGTTGAAAGGACCGCTCCACGGGGGGGCCAATGAAGGCGTCATCCATATGCTCCAGGAGATCGACACGCCGGACCGGGTGGACGCCTACATCGAGAAAGCGTTGGTTGAGAAAAAAAAGATCATGGGCATCGGCCATCGCGTTTACAAGGTGCTCGATCCCCGGGCGCCGCACCTGCGGAACATGGCGGTGGAACTCAGCCAGGAGCTGGGTGAACCGAAATGGATCGAGATGTCGGAACGGATTGCGGCCTTGATGAAGGAGAAAAAGGGGCTGTACGCAAACGTCGATTTCTATTCGGCGACCGTCTACTACTCCCTCGGCATCCCGACGGACTTGTTCACCCCGATTTTTGCCATCTCCCGCATGGCCGGTTGGACTGCCCACGTGTTGGAGCAATTGGCGGACAACCGTCTTTACCGGCCCCTGAGCCAATACACCGGTGAACCGCCCGGCCGCACGTTCGTGCCGATCGAGGAACGGTAGGAGTTCGGGGTTCGGTCACACGGCGGGCACAGCGGGTTGGGCGGGCACAACGTGGGAGTTCACACGGCGAACACGGCGGGCCACGGCGACCACGGCGGGAAGAGGGAGAAGGGGAAAGCGTTCGGAGTTCGGAGCGGCAGGATGGGGGTCGGTGCGAGTGTCAACCTTAGAGTTGCCGCCAAGTCCTCTTAATCTGTGTCAATCTGTGTAATCTGTGGATGTTTTCTCTTTTCTGCGCTCTTCTGCGTGTTCTGCGGATGATTCCGTCTTCCCGCCGTGTTCCGCCGAAAGATTGGCTCCAGTTATAGGACGTCTCCGAGCTCCGAACTCCGAACGCCGAACTCCGAACTCCGAACTCCTACGCCGCGATGGTCGCTGAATCGATGCCGCTCAACCGGTTGAACTCCGTCAGGGCCATCGCCACGACCTGGTCCATGTTACAATAACGGTAGGTGGCCAGCCGGCCGATAAAGCTGACGTTGCGCTGGGCTGCAGCCAGTTGCGCATACCTGCCATAAGCGGCTCTGGCTTCGGGCGTAGGGATCGGGTAATACGGTTCTCTACCCGGGCCGTAATCTTCCGGGTACTCCCGGACGATGGTTGTTACCGGCAGGACCTGGCCCGTAATGTGTTTGGTCTCCACAATCCGGGTGAACTCGAAATCGTTCGGATAGTTAACCTGCACCGCCGGCTGGAAAAACGGCACCGGCAAGGTCTCGGGTTCGAAACGCAGCGACCGGTACGGCAACGGCCCGAACCGGTGCCGAAAGAACTCGTCCACCGGTCCGGAGTAGACGAGGTGCTTGAACGACACCTTATCGATCACGTCGCACAAGCTGGTGCCTAACCGCACCTCAATTTTAGGGTGGTCAAGCATGCGCTGTATCAGCGGGGTGTAACCGTCCGCCGGGAGCGCCTGGAACCTTTCGGTCAGATACCGGTTATCCCGGTTGGTCCGGACCGGGATGCGGCCGCACACCCCGGGGTCAAGTTCGGACGGGTCGCGGCGCCATTGTTTACGCGTGTAGTGTTTGAAAAATTTCTCGTACAGCTCACGCCCGACCTGGGCGACGATGACCTCCTCGGAGTTCCGGGGTGGTCGAGCCAGCGGGACCCGCCATTTGGCGAGGGTCGCGTCCATTTCTTCGGTGGATGAGGGGCGTCCCAGGAGCTGTTCGAACGTGTTAAGGTTGATGGGGAAATTCCAGAACCGGCCGTCGCTGAAGGCCAGGATCTTGTATTCGACGGCGCGCCACTCGGTGAACTGGCTCAGGTAGGCCCGGACGCGCTCGGAGTTCGTGCGGAAATAATGGGGACCGTACCGGTGGACCAGCACGCCGGCACGGTCGTACTCGTCGAATGCATTACCGGCGACATGAGTCCGGCGATCGATAACCAGAGAACTCTTGCCAAGCACTCGAGCAAAGCGTTCGGCGAGCACCGCCCCCGCAAAACCTGCCCCGGTTATCAGGAGATCAAATGCGGGCTTCATCTTTCGCGCGACCAACGCACATCGAGCGGCCATCTTAATGACTCGCCGCGCGGACGCGACTGAAATCAGCGTTTTTTCGTCGCTTGACGCCGGGCCTTTCGTACGCACGTCCGGCGGTTTCGGTCGGCACGGGTGGCCAATTTGTGGTAGACGAATTCCCTCGCGTAACTCGCATGAAAGTGGCTTTCATCACGACCGATAACCGGGAAAACGAGCGGCAATACCACCTGACGCAGCCGGCGTTTGGTTCGGCTCCGGAGGCTTTACTGAGCGGGTTCCGTGAACTGAAGGGTATAACCGTGCACGTTATTTCCTGCACGCAGCGGGTGGTGCAAGCCCCCGAAAAGCTCGCCGATAATCTGTATTTTCACAGCCTGCACGTCCCCAAATTTGGCTGGCTCCGAACCGGTTACCAAGGCTGTATCCGGGCGACGCGCAGTCTCTTGCGAACGTTGCGTCCCGACGTCGTGCACGGCCAGGGAACGGAGCGGGATTGCGGCATCGCCGCAGTCATGAGCGGCTTGCCGAACGTCATCACCATTCACGGCAACATGCGGCTGATCGCAAAACTTGCGAAGCCCAAAACCTGGTCCTACCTGAACCTGGCCGCGTTGCTTGAGGGACCTACCGTGCGGATGGCGGGAGGGGTGGTCTGCATCAGCCGGTATACCCAGGCGGCCGTTAGCGGCATTGCGCGCAGGACGTGGCTGGTGCCAAACGCGGTTTACCCAAGCTTCTTTGACGTCGAACGCAGGCCGGCCGATCCGCCCTTGATTCTGTGCGTCGGCGTGATCAGCCGCAGAAAAAATCAGCTGGCGCTGCTCACCGCTCTGGACCGGCTGGCACCCAAATTCCGCTTTCGAGCCCGCTTTATCGGGCCGGCTTTTCCAGGTGACCCGTACGGTCAGGAATTTCTCAGCCGGGCCGCCAGGGCAGCTTGCGTCGATGAAGTGCGGCCGATGGGGCGGGACGATCTCCGCGAAACGTTAAAGCGCGCTTCCCTGCTGGTGTTGCCTTCGCTTGAGGACAATTGTCCGATGGTTATCCTGGAAGCGGCGGCGGCCGGCGTGCCGGTGCTTGCGTCCAGGGTTGGCGGAATTCCGGAGTACGTCGAAGATCGGGTGAACGGATCCCTTTTTGACCCGAACGAACCGCATGCATTGGCTGAACGGCTGGCAGAGTTTTTGACGGATCGGCAACCGTTCGAAAGAGCGGCCATCGAAGCGCGCCGGAGGGCAATCGCCGAGTTCCACCCGCGCGTGATCGCGACGCGGCACGTCGACGTGTATCACCAATTGCTGGAATCGCCGATGCCCGCATGCGCCTGAGCCGCTATGGCCGCCATAATTCGATGGATGCCGTGACCACACCGCAGCCTGTTTCCGGAAAGGTTCCACTAAGCGTTTTCTGCGCCCTCGTTTTCGTCCTTTTTGCGACGTGGCTCAACCTGTGCGGCTGGATCCTCTCGGGTGTCCACGCGCTCAATGCTGCCGGGTACGCCTTTTGCCTGCTGCTCTTCTTCAGTTCCGCCGGCTTCGTTTTGAGGCGGGGCCGGTTCGGGGCCGCTGCGCTCCTTGCCTTAACCCGCTGGCGACGCCGGGTCCTGCGGCCGCTGCCCGCCCTTTGGCTCCTGGCCTTCGTCCTGGCCTTCGCGGGCGGGCTTTTCTTTGAACCGAGGAACTATGATTTTTTAACGTACCGGTTAAGTCGCATTCTGCACTGGTGGGCTGAAGGCCGGTGGCACTGGATCACGACAAATAATGACCGCATGAACATCAGCGGGCCCGGCTTTGAATGGGTGCTCACCCCGTTCGTGATCCTGACCCACTCGGCGCGTCCTGCCGCGTTGCTCAACCTGCTCAGCTTCGGGCTCATGCCCGGGCTCCTGTTCCGTTCTCTAACCGCCTTGCGGGTTCGACCCTCAGTCGCTTACCAATGGATGTGGCTTTTTCCAGGCGGCTATTGTTTTGTTACCCAGGCGGGCAGCGCTGGAAATGACGCTTACGCTGTCACTTACCTCCTGGCCGGCATAACCTTCGCCTTGGAAGCTGATCGAACCCGCAACGTGGCCTGGTTGTACGCCAGCATTCTGGCGGCCGCCCTGCTCACGGGCGTCAAAGCCAGCAACATTCCACTGATCGTACCGGTCGTGACGAGCTGGTGGCCCGTTCGCAAACTGCTGTTCCGGCGGATCACACTCCTGGTTGCGGTGGTGGCCGTTGCAGCCCTGAGTTCCTTTGCGCCGGTCGCGATCGCCAACCACCTTCTCACAGGCCAATGGGCCGGTGACGCCGGAGGGGCAAGCGGGCTGCAAATCTTCAACCCCATCGCCGGCGCCATCGGCAACCTGCTGCAGCTGGCGGTGAACACGTTGTTATCCCCCTTTGTGCCGTTTGCCTCCCTGTGGAGCAACGTTGTCGCCCCGCGCATCCTGCAGCTGCCGTTCGGGACGTGGCTCCGTCACGGCTTTCCCCGGCTCGACCTTACCGTTCGCGAGGTTGCGTCTGAGGAAAACGTCGGTATCGGGCTGGGCGTCGCCGTCCTTTGGATAGTGTTGGCGGCTCGTAGAGTCATCCCGCACGCCGGTACGGCATCCGTGCCTTCCCGTTCCTGGCCGGTGGGTAGGATGCCTGTCTTCCTCTCCATCGCCGGCCTCCTCAGCCTGGGCGTGTTTCTGGCGAAAATGGGATCGGAGGCAGGCCCCCGGCTGCTTGCGCCGTATTACCTCATCTTCCTGATCGTTGTCCTGCTGTTTGCAGGTAGCCGGCACCCGAGGCTGCGCGGGGCGTGGTTGGGCTTCTGCGTCGTGGTTCAATCCGTTCCGGTGCTGCTCCTGCTGGTAGAACCTAACCGGCACCTGCTTCCGGTGTCGCCGATCGCCCATTTTGTGATGCATTCCCCAAACGCGCTCCTGGCGCGGATCGACGTGGTCTATTCAACTTACCAGTCGCGTGCTGACGTCCTCGCCCCGTTGCGGGACCTGATTCCTTCCGAGGCGACCACCGTCGGCTTCATCGCCGATCCGGACGAACCAGAGGTTTCGTTATGGCGCCCTTTCGGCAGCCGCAGGCAGGTGGTGGATGTGGTTGATTTGGAGAAGAGGGAGTCCTTGCCTGACTATTGCGTGGTGCTCAACTCGTGGATTGAAGAAGCCAGGCGAATGCCGCTGGGCGAGTGGGCGCAACTGATGAGGTTGCATGAAGTCGGACGCAGGACTATCTCCATGCGGGCGCACGACGAACCCCAGATCTGGGCGGTGTTGACAAAAGTCGGCCCGCCTCCAGCGGAGGCCGAGGCCGCCGCGAAACCGTCCGATCGATCAACTGACTGCCAGACCATTCAATCGTTCGGACCACGACCCGCGCTGCCCTGGCTGACTCCCGTACGGTTTATGGAGGGAAAGTCAGGATCGGGGTGCGTGCTGAATCCGAGGTCTTGTTTCCAGTAAGTTGTCCTGCGTTGCGGCAGAAATTCCGGTCGCACCGAAGCGGTCAGCCCGATGATCCATAGCTTGCCCCGGAATGGAATAATCAGCACGCGTCCCAGCGACTCCCCGGTCCGCTGGTCTTTCAGCCGGACGCCAAAGGTATGAGCGCATCGTAAAAGGATAATACGAATAATCCTGGTCAGCAGTGCAATGGGAAGGCGATCAAAGGCGGCGACCATAGGATTTATTCGTCCCAGAGCGTCTTGACCGGGTGCACGGACCACGCGCCGGCCGCCTGAAGCTCGCCCATGCGGGACTGCAGTTCGCCCGCGTTTTGGATAAAGCGTTGTTGGCGGACCATCCCCCGAACCCTGAAGCCAAGGTGATGGGCTGCGGTCGGGATGAAAAGTTCGAGGTACACCGGAGGAGTGTCGCGCAACCCTGCCACCGCGTCGAAGGCGTCGCGGCGCCAAAAGGAGCCGGTGCCGAGCATCGACAGTACGACCGAACCGTTCTCGCGCACCGTAATCTCGCGCCAGAAGTTCGCGAACCTCGGGTCGAAAGCGTGATTCAGGAAGTGAGGGTTAGACGTGCCATCCACTCGGACCACATGAAAACCCGCCACGTCGCAGGCCTCCGTTTGGATAAAAGCCAGATGCAAGGAAACGAAATCTTTCTGCACCGGCACCTGGTCGTACTCGACGAAGTGCACGAACCGGTAATCTTTTCCGCGCAGCCATTCCCGGGCAGCATGGAATAAATCCTGATAGCTCTGCTTTTGTCTTTGATGGTCCCTGGTCTTCAGCCTCGGCGAGTCGATGAGGATGCGCTGGTCGTGATCAAGGTGGCGAAACTCCGGGGGCGGGCCGCCGTACGCGATGAGAATGTCCTCCACGGGAACGAATTCACGCCAATGATTCAGCATTCGCCTGATCTGGGGCGCCTTCTGGTGCGTGAGGAGAAGGGTCAGGGTGTCCGGCATGGCCGGCGTTCAACATGGGCCGGGTATGCTGACGCGTCAAAAGGGGGCCATCTTTCCCGGGCCGGAAACCATGGCCGGAGCGGCACCGGACCCGGCGCGGCGATGAGGTGATGCGGCATCCCTGATCGGCTATGCTGGAGGGGGGTGCAGTGTCGCACCGGTAAGAATTCTCAGGAACCGCTAAAGCGGACGCGGCGGCTCCCGTATTACCTTCCATAAATACCATAATAACCATGTTTAATGTATTTATGAGAAACTGGAAGCGGCGCCTCGGTGCCGCGATGCTCTTCAGCAGCGTTGTGTTCGCCGCCGCCGCCGCCGTCGCCAACACCGATATCTATCTGGCCGTGAGAACCGACGGGAAATCAGGGTCTGGCACGCAGGCCGATCCTTTTGACGCAAGTTCAGCCCCGAAGTTTGATGCGCTCCTCGCCCGCTTCAAGGCCAACACCAATTTCCATTACGCCGCCGGCACCTACCAGACCACCGGCTGGCATTTCCAAACCGCCCAGACCGCGAACCCCGGGTGCGTCCACCTCGGCGCCGGGATTGACCAAACCGTCATCCAGTTGACCGGCGTGACCAATTACCCGACCAGCGGGGTGATCTTCGGGTGCGATTATAACCTGACCTGCGACGGCTTTCAGCTTCAGAACATGACGCTGGACGTCAACGCTACCAAAAACCCGGTGTGGTCCGGCGCCACCGGGTCCCTCGGCGCCGTCGCTGTGCAAGGCAACAACCTCCTGATCAGCGGCTGCAAAATGATCAATTTCGGCACCTCGCGTTCCGGCAGCGAATGCTTCACCCTCTTTATCTGCCCGGGACCCGTCTTCGCCGGGCGCACCTTCAACAACATCCAGGTCCAAAACTGCATCTTTACCAATCCCGCCACCGGTAACCAGGACGGCTTGACCGCGTGCACCGTCGGCTCGGACCACACCGTGACCCTGACCAACGCTGCCGTCACCGGCTGCTCCTTCGTGGACGTCGAGTCCGACTTTACCTACTCCCACGCCTTTTCGGCCAACGTTGCCCAGAACAACTTCGTCACGGGTTGCGCCACGGGTTTTTATTGCGAACCCACTCAGGTATTCAATGCCGCCGTGAGCGTGGTCAACAACACCTTCATCGACGTGTCCGTCGCCGCCGCGATCTGCTTCCATGCAAACGGCGGGTTCGGCAGCCTTAATTTCAGCGGCAACAAAGTCGTCCTGCGTGACCAGTACAACACGTATTCGGCGGCTGTAAACGTGATGAACTTTGACCAGCAAGGCGCCATCCCGGTCATGCAGTCACTGTCCATGACCAACAACCAGATCATGGGCGTCGGCCAAGGCCCGCTGGCCACGCCGGCTTATCGTGCCGTCGACTTGCGTTGTCCGGCCGCCAACCTCATCATCAAGAGCGTCGCCATCCAGGGCAATGCGCTGGGAACGTCCATCCCTAACGGCGTTGAATTCGACGTGACGCGGTCGAGCACCGTGCTGCCGAATCTGCAGTACGGTATTAACCGGTACGCGAACGGCCTGCCGGTGTCGATCATGCGAGAAATGTGAGAAGAAACAACGATTGCAAGTTTGCGCGCTGCCGAACAAAGAAGGCTGCCGGTCCGAGTGCCCGGCAGCCTTTGTTTTGTATTGAATGGCTGGCGCGAGCCGGCTGACGCTTGCGCCGTTTTCAGGATCATTGGCGCTTGCGGAATGAACCGGTTGCTTCACGCGCAAGCACGCCGAAGGGTCCGGCATCGTGCCGAGTCCGGCGGCCGATCTAAACCAAGCCGTTCAGGAACCAAACTACCTTGCCGGCCACGACGCTTTGTCTAGTTTTTGCGTATTCCACGGAGCATAAACCTGAATGGGCCTGGATTTCAGAAGCGCGGAATTTCTTTGCACAGAGGTGAAACGAGGAATCTCCCTTGGAGACCTGCTGCTGCTCGGCCGGCAAACCGTTTACATGGCGCCGCGGGAGATTGCCACGGTAAAGGCCTGGACTGGAATCGGGCTTGAGCCGTCCGGTTTCGCGGACGAGTTTTTCCGGGCGCTTGGTGCTGAAAGCATTTCATTTCTTGACCACTCAGACTACGAGGGAGCAAACCTCGTGCATGATCTGAATGAACCCCTTGCGCCGGAGTATCACGCGCGGTTTCACACCGTCATCGACGGCGGCACCCTGGAGCATGTGTTCAACTTTCCGGTCGCGCTCCGGACGTGCATGGAATCGGTCTGCAAAGGCGGGCGGCTGGTGATTCTATCAATTGCGAACGGGCACATGGGCCACGGATTTTATCAGTTCAGCCCGGAGCTTTTCTATCGCGCGCTTGCTCCGTCCAACGGGTTTGAAGTCGAGCGCTTGCTCATCAGACACGCCGGCCGGTGGTACGAAGCGAACGATCCGGCGGCGGTCGGGTGCCGAATCGAGGCAATGACTTCCAGGCCGGCCTCGATTTTTGTGTCCGCCAGACGCGTTCACCTCACGAAGATTTTCGCCAACTGGCCGGTCCAGAGCGATTACTCCCTGCCCGCGTTGGCGCAGGGCGGCGCATCCTCCCCGGCATCCTCGTGGACCGATCGAGTGGCGGCCCGATCCATGACCATGGCTGAACTACGAGCCAGGTGGCGATCCTACCGGGGTTCACGGCACCGGCGCTTATCGAACCCGAGGTTTTTCCGGCAGCTGGGCGCGTCTTTACTTTGAGACCGTGGCCAAGGTCCGGCGGTGGCGAGGATATCCGGCGCGCCGGCGACCTGCCGGCCTGGATCGATCCGCGTGCCCTCGAGTTGACGCCCTTGGAACGACTTCCTAGAACTCACTCAGTCCGTGCACGAACTCCACGAGGAACCCTCATGGCAACGAATCGTCAGAAATCAGTCAGCTACGCCTGCCGAAAGTTGGTCGCACTCACTTGCAATCTGCTCAGGATCAGTCGAGCCAATCCATCCGGACTGCGTCACGTGCTCGGGGTAGCGCTTTCCGGGAGCAGCGACGTGATCGACGCGGACGCCGATGTGCGGTCGCTTCCGGAAATCACGGTGGCCGCGCTGCTTGGGGACCAGCCCTCGGTTCGCGCCGTGGTCGAGGTGTTCAACGACGGCGGAGCCGCCATCTCCGGGTTGGAGTGCGTCGCCCTCTCGGCTTTGATGGTTGCAAACCGGTGCCGCCGAGTGTTCGAGTTCGGAACTTACAAAGGCATCTCCACTACCCAGCTCGCCCTGAACCTGGCGCCGGGGGGAACGGTTTTCACCATCGATCTGCCCGAAGGCGATTCCCGCTACCGCCTCGACATTTCTTCACCGGCAGAGCAGAGATTGACCAAGGAAGCGGGTAAAGGGCGGCTGGTCCCGGAGGATCTTCTGGCCAGGGTGACGTTCCTGCGGATGGATTCCGCAGAGTTTGATCCTGCACCCTTTCTCGAATCGATTGACCTGGCCTTCGTGGATGGCGCGCATAGTTACGACTACGTGAAGAACGATTCGCTGAAGGCATGGCAGATGTTGCGTCCGGGAGGCTGGATCGTCTGGCACGATTGCAACCCGCGGCATGGCGACGTGGTTAGGTTTCTGAAGAATTTTCCGTGTCCGGTAAACCGGGTGGCCGGTACCGATCTGGCGTTGAGCCGAAAGCCTGAATCGAAATAGTCAGTCGTACGTTCCGCAAGCCGCCGTGCATCATCCGGCCCGTCGAAAGATGAGGATCCTTTACGATCATCCTACCCCGTTCTTCCTGGCGCACGGGGGACTGCAAATTCAGATCCGGCAGACCATGGCGGGTGTGCGGGCTGCGGGTCACGAGACAGAGTTCTTACGGTTTTGGGAGGAAGAGGCCGGCGCCGACGTGATCCATTACTTTGGTCGCTGCTCGGGTTTCTACATCGAGATGGCCCGCAGCAAAGGCATTCCGGTGGTGATGTCGGACCTCCTTTCCGGCACCGGTTCCCGAGCCCCTTGGAAACTCACGCTTCAGGCCGCCGCGATTCGCACGGCACGCTCTGTCCTGCCCGGTTTCTTCACCAACCGGATGGGGTGGGAGTCTTACCAGCAGGCTGCCGCCCTGGTGGCGCCGACCAAGGTTGAGAAACGGCTGATGATCCGCCTTTTCGGTGCGGACCCGCACAAGGTGCACATCGTCACCAACGGGGTCGAGGATTTTTTCTTCCGGCACGAGCCGGGTGACCGGGGCGCGCGGCTGGTTTGCACCGCGACAATTACCGAGCGCAAGCGGGTTTTGGAACTGGCGGAAGCGGCCGTGCTGGCTGCGATCCCCATCCGCATCGTCGGCCGGCCGTACTCGGAACAGGACCCGTATTACCGGGCGTTTGCTTCCGTGGCACGAAAGCACCCTGACCTGGTTCTTTACGACGGGCCGGTTAACGATCGAAGGGCGTTGGCGCGCCTCTACCAGCAGAGCGCCGGATTCGTGCTGTTAAGCACCATGGAAAGCCTGAGCCTCTCCTCCATGGAAGCCGCGGCGAGCGGGTGCAAGCTGCTGCTGGCTGATCTTCCCTGGGCACGGGACGCCTTCGGGGCAAAGGCGTGGTATTGCCCGGTGCCGGCTGCCGTCGAACGTACGGCGCAGATCCTCAAAAATTTCGTACGGAACCTTTCCGGAGTGCCCACCCCGCCGGTTCCGTTTACCTGGAACGAGATCGGGCGGCAATTTGCCCGAATCTACGAGGGCGTGGCGAACCCAAACACCGCCGGAAAATCCGGCGGTGGTGGGGGCGGTGGTGGTGGTGCCGCGTCGTGACGCGCGGCGCGACCCGGGTTGCAAATCTTCACACCGTCCGGTATCAAGAGCTCCCATCATGCTCCGGGTCAGCCATCCCCGTTGGAAAGCCCATGACGTCCGTCCGCATTTCAAGCCGGCTCGAGAGCATTATGCACCTGCCGACCAGCCGATGTTTGAGGCTGCCTATGCCGAGCTTTGCCGGATTGACCTGAATGGGAAAAACGTCCTCGAGGTCTGTTGCGGAGCCGGCATGCTGGCAGTGTGCCTGGCCAGGGTTTTTCCGGATGCCCGGATTACGGCCCTCGACCGGTACGCCGATGCGGGCGGCGAGATCACGGCCGTGCAACCTGAGTTGCCCAACCTCAAGTACGTCGTCGGCGACGCCTTGAACCTTCCGCAGTACGCCGATGGGTCATTCGATCTGATCTATGGGCAGGCCACCCTTCACCACCTCGCGCACGATTGCACCCGCGTGGCGCTGGAGTACTCACGACTGCTGAAACCGGGCGGCCGCCTCATTTTCATCTATGAGCCGCTTGGTCATAACCTGCTGGTGGACGTAATCCGAGCGGCACGGATCGCCCGCCGGGAACTTGGTGATGAAAGTAACCTCTACCTTTCCATGCTTGAAGGGATCACCCGGGCTTTTTCCCACTGCGCCGGCTGCGAAGTCCAGGTTTTCAACCTGCTAAGCTATGCGGTCAAGGGAGTTCAAAACCAGGCGATCCTGGCGGCGGCGCACAACCTGGATGCATGGATCCTGGAGCGTCATCCGAAACTTTTAAGGTATTGCGCGAACTGCAACATCGTCTTCACGAAGGCTGCCCGGCAAAATTCTCCGGCCGAGCCCGCCGGGTGAGGCGCGTAAGGATAACGTCGTCTTTCGCGGGAGAATCTGCGCGCGACGCCTTCTGTCGCCCCTACAGGGCTCATCATGATTTTACGGTTCCCCAGGGTAAACCCTGGGCTATGTTCTACCGCCCCTTCGGGGCTGAAATCCGGTCGGAATTCTATCAATACAACTGTGTAAATGATAAAGGCCGATTTAACGCCGTGCGGAGCCTCCGGCGGCGTCGCCCTGCCAGAATTTTATCTGAACAACTGTCTAAATGGTATTAGGCTCGGGTACCCCCCGCCATAAAGGTATCACCTTACTAACTGCCCTTGGAGGGGAGGAGGCTCCTGATGATTCGCTCGTAGCCGTCGAGCACACGCGGCCAATGGTACTGCCGTGCGACGGCCGTCCGGCCCGCAGCCGCCAGATCCGCCCTGGTAACGTTGTCAAGCAGCACGCGGCGGAGCGCCCGGACCAGGCCAACGTTAGTGAGCGCAGTGATCCCTCCCGGCATTTCCGTAATTGCTCCGCTTGGTACGGCGACGAACGGAACACCGTTTGCCATGGCTTCCAAGAGGACGATCGGCTGGGTCTCGGCGTTAGCCGTCAACAGGAATGCGTCCGCGGCCCGGTAAGCGGCGCAAGTCTCCGCTCGAGAAAGCCCGGCCAGCAGCCTTACGTCGCCCGTGAACCCCCCTGCGCGCAGCTTTGCCAGCGCAGCTTCCAGCTCATTCATGTATTCATTGTGTTCACTCCCGATAAAGACCAGGGCTGCACCGGGCACGGCGGCTTCGGCGAAAACCCGGAGCGCCCGGATTTGGTTTTTTCGTCCGCTGTAATTCGCGACGCAAAGGACCAGCCTGGCACGATCATCGATGCCGTGGAGGGCGCGAAAAGGGATTGCGGCATTTGCGAATTCCTCCGGCCGTACGCCGTTTGGAAGCACCGTATGGCGCCGGTAACCGGTCAGATCGGCAACCAGATGGTCGATGAACCGGCGAAGATTGCGCTTCTCGCTAAGTAAAACGACCTGGTCATAACGGCGCAGGTCCGAGGCCAATCGAAGCGCGATCGGCAACCGCCCGATCCATTGGCCGATCCCGAAATAAGGCGGCCGATGGAACGTCAGCAGGTGAGTGGAAAAGCCATGACTTACCAGCACCTTGCGCGCCGTCGTGGCCGGAAAGACGTTTTGTGCCAGGAACGTTGACCAGACATTCCAGTATTGGCAGATGATAACATCGCACGGAAACTGTGCGACGAAGCGCTGATAACCGGCAACCTCACCCCGCATGCCGGTCCGCCACCCGGGTCGACCTTCAACATCGAATTCATAAACCGGGATCCCGTTTACCGGCGATCCTTTGCGCTCAGGATGCGGGCAGGTGACGACGGACACGGCAAATCCGCGTTCGGCGAGGCCCTCGGCCAGATTGGCTGCGGCCACGGCAACGCCGTCGTAAGCCGGCAGGTAGGTTACCGTGGTGAGGAGAACTCGCGGCGGTGCGCTCATGGAACGCTGGTGACGGAACGCTGGCGCGCACGCTGAAAAAGTTTGTGCACAAACGCGATCCTTCGCAGGTAACCGGCCAACTCCAACCGCAGGTGCGGGTCCAATCCCACCGACCAGGCCAAGGCGGCGCCGATGAGGCCGGCCGTGCCCGAGATTAGAAACAACGGCAGGCCGCGTTCCGCGCCGGGCAACCGAAAAAGCGCTTCGCAACACACGGAAAAACTGAGGATGAAGGCAAAACTCCGTTTCAACCAGCCCCAGGTGACCTGGGGCCACGGTAATGAGAAATACAGGCTCACGAAGCGGGTTCCGAACCACATGCCGCAAAGCAGGTTGGCCACCAGTGACGAGATGAACACACCGGTAAACCCGAGCGGTTTGGCCAGGATCAAACTCAGGGCGACCACCAACACGCCTTCGGCTAACGCATAATACTTGTACTTCCCGACCAGCTTGGTAATCCCGGTCATGCCCGTGTAGCATCGGCTTACGCAGAAAACAAAAAGGCAGGCCGCGGCCGCGAGATCACTGCCTGCATCCCAGGTGACTCTACCGCCCGTCCAGACAAACACGAAATGCCGGTTTGCCGCGGCTCCCAGGACTGCAAAGGTGCCTGCCAGCACCGCGGACAGAGAGACGACGTTTGCCAGCCGGTACTGCAGCCTGGCCCGTTCTCCCCTTGCCACCATCTCGGAGAGCGCCGGTGAGGAGGAATCGAAGAGTCGCGAGATGAGCTGCTGGGTCATCGAGAACGCCTTGGTGCAGATCGACCAGACACCAGCCGCTCCAAAACCGAGAAAATGCGAAACCACGACGAGCTGCGTCGCCGAGGTGAGTTGGGCCGCGACGGATAACACAAAAAAATCGCGGCTGAGGCCGGTGACCGCCCTGAACAATGGAAAGTTTAGCGGGCCCCAGTACCTCGTGTGAGGAATAAGCTTGAAATGGATGGAAAAGAACGCCGTCGACAACGTGTAGATCGTGACGCCGACCAGGCCGGCATAACCCAGGCTGAAATAGGAGCAGCCCGCCTTGAGCGCGATCCACAGCGCCAGGAGGCTCGCCAGGTGCACGGCGATGTTTGTGTAATGGATGATGTCCAGGCGCTGGTGACTCCAAAGGGGGAGCCCGAAAGGCTGGGCCAGCATGCTTACGCCGAGCACGGTGCATTGAAGCAGCAGAAGGGACGAGAAATCCCCTGCCCGGTCCGCACTGACGCCAAGGAGCGTTGCGAGCCATGGGCCTGCACAGGCGCCGCACGCCACGATCACCAGGCCGAGCACGGCAAACACGATAAACGCGGCTTTAAACACGGCCCCGTACGTTCCCGCTTTGGGATCATCCTTGAAGTCGATCAACACCCGGGAGATAGACTGGGCGAACCCGAGGTCGAGCAACGTCAGGTAACTTGCCACCTGGGTGACCACGGCCCAAAGACCGAAGTCGGACGCCTTCAGGTAATGCAACGCGATCGGGATCGACAGCCCGATCGAGATGGCATTGGCCGCCAGAGCGAGGTACCCGGCGCCGACCGCCACCATAAGGCGTCTGGTACGACTCATGAGGATGCCGGTTCAGGTCACGCTGTGGTCGAGCGCGGCAACCGCCGTATGGGGGGCCTGCACTTGGTTCCAAGCGGCAAAATTGTTTTCAACAAGTTTGAACAAGCCACACGTAAAAAGCGTGGTCGGAAGACCTGAATCGTAGCCGCCAAAGATGAACACGTACTGAAACGGCTCGTAGAGGGCCGGCAACACGGTCATCATCGCGATCGGGAAATAAGGCGAACCCATGGTGACCCGCAGCAATCCGAACCCGTGCACCGCCAGGTACACAAGCAATGCCAGGTAAAGCATGAGGCCCACCACGCCGACAAAACGAACGGCCGAGATCGGCCCGCTGTGAAACGCGCCCTGAATCATGAACACCTCCTGGGCTTCGTGGCCGATATAATCCTGACCGGATTGCATGATGGAAAGCTCGTAGGCGCTGAACCCGAAGCCGTCGCCGAAAACCTTGTCCTTGATGAAGTCACTCGTGCTCAGAGCCGTGCGCCACATGTACACGCGCCAGTCGACGGAGGTTTCGGCATCGCTGACCGCTTCAGGGTCCCACTTGCCCGGCAAGAACGAAAGGGCGCGCTGCACGTTGACCGGCAGGTGAACGCCTTTGGCCTGCAAACCGCATAGCAGCAGGAGCATCAGCGCGAGGACGGCCCCTAATTGTACCAGCTTCGAAAATCCGTGCCGCACAAAGGCGGAAAGCGCGAACAGGCAAACCAAAAAGAGAATGCCGTTCCGGAACCCCGCCAGACCCATCGCCGCGAAGCACGCCAGAAACCCGAGGCACCGGGCCGGGCGAAGGGGATTGATCAGCGAAAACGGATCGAAATAGCTGGCCAGGGCGACGCCGCACGCCCGCGCCCCGGTTGCCAGATCGAAGATACGGTCCACGCTTTCATCCGCTGCGCCTGCCGGTTTAAGGTCTCGAAAAAAGCTCGAGACATCGATGCCGCCGTAGAAGTAAGCGATGTAGGGCAGGCTGCCCGGAAACAAGTACCCGATTAAGCCGAGCAGGGAAACCAGGGCTGAAGGAATGACCGCCAGCGCCGGCAAACGCAGGGCCAGTTTTGGGCCCATCCGGCTCCGGGAGAGCACAAAGTAGGCTAAAAACCCGATCAGCGCGTCAAAGTAAGGCCGCCCTCCAACCATCGACGAGCCGAAGGCGGCAACCCCTACCGGGTGACGTGCATAGACAAACATCACGTAAGCCAGGTTCAGATAGAGCAGAAGGTCAACGGCGGTGGTGCGTGTGCGGAGGGGCAGCCCGCGCAGGGCCATCAGCGTGAGAAAAACGGCCGCGGCCAGCAGGACGGCGAGTTCCCTGACGCTGAACGGCAGCGGCAAAAACCCGAGGCGGCCGGTGAGAAACCAGGCGAGCGGAATGAAGACCCACACGTAGCTCTGCATTCGAAGCACCAGGGCAACGATTGCAGCCGCACCGAATACCGCCAGCACGGAAACCCATTCGTCCGAGCCGATGCAGATGCCGAGAGTCACCGCACCGACCACCCCAAGGACGGTGACCACCGTGAGGGTAAGGCGTGCTTCAAGGAGTCTCGGGTCCATACGTCAACAAAGCCACCGCTGCATCTGCCGGTGCAAGATATTGATTATCGGCGGTAATCAACCACCCTGTACCGAATCCGTGGGATGATTGGAAAGCCAAAACCCGCCGGTTTTTCGAGGTGCGGCCATGAAAAGCTTGACTCACTTCCAGCCGGTTTTGCTTTGCGGGAATTCCGGCGGGAGAGTTGCGACCCGATCTGACCGATCTGATTTATGGATTCCGCCATCTCAATCGTCACCCCCGGTTTTCGCCAGCCCGACCTCCTGAAGCTGTGTTCACGGTCCGTTCTTGATCAGGCCGGCGTCGAGGTGGAGCACGTCATCCAGGAAGGCGGCGGGCCCCCGGCGCCGGGCGCCTGGCAGCCGGACGATGCTCGAGTGAAGCTGACCGTGGAACCGGATCACGGAATGTACGACGCCCTGAACCGCGGTCTGCGGAAGGCGCGCGGGGCGATCATCGGTCACCTGAATTGCGACGAGCAATACCTGCCGGGTGCGTTGCTGCGTGTAAGCAGGTTCTTTGCGGCTCACCCTGGTATCGAAGTGGTGTTCGGTGATGCCGTTTTGATCGACCTGGAGGGAACGCCGCTCAGTTACCGGCGAATTTTGGCGCCCAAGTGGAACCATACGCGGCACGCTCACCTGGGCACGCTCACCTGTTCCACCTTTTTTCGTCGCTCGTTGCTGGATCGCGGATTCTTCTACCCCGACCATTACCAGGCAATTGGTGATGCCGCGCTGGTTTTGCGATGGTTAAAGGCCGGGGTGGCCATGGCGACCCTGCCCGTGGCCCTGGCCGCATTCACTTTCACGGGACGTAACCTCGGCGCCAGCGAAGTGGCCGCCAGGGAAAAGGCGATCCTGGAGCGAGAGTTTGGGACGGACCTTGCCCGGCTCCGGCCCTACTTCGTCCTCCAGCACCGCTTCCGCAAGGCCCTTGCAGGGGCCTACTGGCCAAGGAGGCTGGCGGTCCCCGTTTACAGCCGGCGTTCGCCCGAACGCCGGGAAACCCGGATACTCAGCGGCTGGCGGTATCGCTGGCCGGCCGAACTGGCCCGGTAGAAAGAACGGGTAACGGGTAACGGGTAACGAGTAACGGGTAACGAGTAACGGGTAACCAATAGCGGGTGTCGGTCACACGGCGGGCACAGTGAGGAGGGCGGGCACAACGACTGAGTTCACACGGTCACACGGCGGGCACGGCGGGTTTGGCGGGCACAACGACTGAGTTCACACGGCGAACACGGCGGGCCACGGCGACCACGGCGGGAAGAGGAAAGAGGAAAGAGTTCGGAGTTCGGAGTTCCAGCATGGGGGTGGGTGCGAGTGTCAATCTGTGTAATCTGTGGATGTTTTGTCTCTTTTCTGCGTTCTTCTGCGTGGTCTGCGGATAATTTTTTGTTTTATCTGTGGACCCGCTGAGTGAAAGGAACGCCAGCGCTGGCGTAGATGCCGGCGACGCGGCGCAACCAAAGGTCCCGGCCGAACTCACGGCGCAGTTTGCGTTTGCCTTGTTCGGCCAGGGTGGCGGCAAGTTTGCGTTCCTGCAGCGCTCGTTCCAGCGCGCAGGCAAACCCGTCCGTATCCTCCACCCGGGCAACCAGGCTCGCCCCTTTTCCGGTTTCAGGAAGCGAGCCCCAGTCGGAAACCACCAGGCCGCGCCCGTTAGCCCAGGCCTCAAGGACGACCAGGGGAAACGGTTCATCCCAAACCGAGGGGATGACGGCGAACTTAGCCCCGGCCCAGAGCGCGCCTTGTTCGGACGGCGGGACGAACCCCGTGAAGGATACGTTAGGCAGATTCAAAGCGTTGACCAGCGCCCGGCATTCCCCTTCCAACGGCCCCGTGCCGGCAATCACGAGCCGGCCCGCTGAGGTCGGGATCCCGGCCCAGGCACGGATCAACTGGATAACGCCCTTTTCGGGCGAGAGCCGGCCGAGAAACAAGGCGTAGCCATCGTCCGGTACCGCCGTTTGAAAGTTGGGCGTGGGTTCCAGGTAATGGGGGAGGACGTGAAGCTTGCCTTCCGGCAACCCCATCTTGAGGTGGAGCCGTTTTTGCACCTCGCTCAGAGCCACCCACGCGTCGACCTTTGAGAAGGTTTTGAGCCAGCGGACCCGCTGGAGGGTGATTCCCATGGTCCCGCAGGCAACCCGGCTCTCCCGCCAACACCTGGTCAAAACCGCGGGAAGAAAATTCCCACGAATGCACCGGTGACACGGTTGGCCGTGGTTGAGGAAAAAGCCGTTCACGCACGACAGACGATAATTGTGGAGGAAGTGTACGACCGGCACGCCAAGCTCGAAAGCGGCTTTATAGATGCCGGGCGACAATGCCGGAAGGACGTTGTGGATCTCAAAGGCCTGATACCGGCGCTCACGCTGCAACGCGCGGAGGTGATTCGCAGCCGGCGCGTTATGCACCACTTTGAGCGGAGCCTGGATGCGTTGTCCCCAGCTTTTACCCAGGAGGTCGTCCGTGGAGTATTCAAACCAGTCCGCTTCCAGGTAATCTTCGAGGTCCGCATGAATCCTCTTCGCCACGGCTTCTTCGCCCCCGAAACGCTGGTAACGTGCGAATATCCGTAAAACGCGCGGCCTCATTTTGAGCTTACAAGATGGCCTCGAAACCTCCCTTTGTCGAAAGGACCGGCCACCGGTTACGCGCGGCTCCGAGGTCTACGCTTGTCCATTACCCGGAAATTGTGTATCGAACCGTCCGCACGTAATGAATTGGCGCCGGCTTTCTACCCGTTACGATTGGCTTATTCCGGCAGCGACCAGCGCGGTGGCTTTGGCTGTCTTATTCGCGGGAGTCCCGTACTCTCTCGGGTACGGCCTCCGGCCAAGTTCGCTGTTCAGGCAGACCTGGTCGATGTGGATGGCGTATCCGGAGTGGGGCCACGGCCTCCTGGTCATTCCGCTCGCCGCGTTTCTGGTTTACCTGAAGCGAAATGACCTGAAGCAAATTCCCATTCGAGGATCGTGGTGGGGGCTGCCCGTGCTGATCCTGGCGATCGCATTATTTTGGGCGGGTTTTATCACCGACCTCCAATACGCCGGGTATGCCGCCCTGCAACTTTTCACGGCCGGCCTGGTGATTTGGTTTCTGGGCACGCGCTTTTTCGGCGCCGTCTTTTTTATCTGGCTGTTTCTGAGCTTCGCGTGGCCGCTGGTTTTCCTTGACCAATACGTGGCGTTCCCGCTCCGCCTGCTCATGAGCAGCGCGAGCGCGCACGCCCTGAACCTGCTGGGAATAGCGACCATTCGAGCCGGGACGGCGATTTTGTCGGGGCCGGATCCGGCGGCCGGGGTTGTGACCGGCCAGCGGTTCAGCGTGGATGTGGCCGACCCATGCAGCGGGTTGCACTCGCTGTTTGCGCTCACGATGGTTTCAGCCCTTTATGGCATCGCGGTTTTTCGGCGCTGGTGGCAGGTCCTCGTTTTAGTCCTGGCGGCGTTTCCGCTGGCCATCTTCGGGAATTTCTGCCGGATCATCCTGCTCACTTTCGGCACCATTTCCTTCGGGAGCCGTTTCGCGTTGGGTTCGGAGGAACACCCTGCCTGGTTTCATTCCGCGGCAGGATTTTTCGTCTACGGCGTCGCGC
This sequence comes from Verrucomicrobiota bacterium, assembly GCA_019247695.1. Classification (NCBI taxonomy): domain Bacteria; kingdom Pseudomonadati; phylum Verrucomicrobiota; species Verrucomicrobiota bacterium. The sequence goes on from JAFBAP010000081.1 coordinate 35,626, forward strand.
TGGCGGGCCTGCAGTTGCTTGGGATCGCCCTCAGCCGTCTGTCCGCGAAGCCTTCGGCTGCAGATTGATTCGTTACACCCTCACGCCATGAGCCTTCATGCCCCGGAAACCAAAAAAGCCGCGCCAAATGCTTCCGGCAGTGTTCCAAACCGCTTTCCGTGGTGGCGCTCGGCCCTGGTTCTGGCGCTGGTCCTGATCGCCGCCGGCATGATTCTGCTCGACGGCGGAATCAACCGGCCCAGTGAAGCCGGCGTCGTGATGGACTTGCCGGACAGCGTTGGGGCTTACCTTGGGTTTAATCAGGACGTCACGGAAGCTGAAAAGCGTATCCTGCCGCCCGACACGGAGTTTGCGAAAAAACAATATATAGGCGGCCCGTTAGGCGAGGTTAATTGTGAAATTGTCCTCAGCGGATCGCAGAAAAACAGCATTCACCGCCCTCAGGTCTGTCTGGCCGGCCAAGGCTGGACGATTTTGCACGAACAGCCGGCGACTATACCCCTGCCGGATGGGAGAAAACAACGGGTGCGGGTTCTAACCCTCTCACGAGAGATCGGCGCACGCGCGGTCAACGGGTATTTTGTCTACTGGTTTGTGGGCCGGGATAAAACGACCGATGACCATTTCAAGCGCATCCTTTACACCAGTTGGGATAGGCTGGCTCACAGGGTTAACCATCGCTGGGCGTACATCATTGTCAGTGGGATGATTCCAGAAAAATCTGACCCGCAGGCTCCGGCGGCACAACGTATCCTGGAACGGCTGCTCGAGTTCACGCGGGACGTGATTCCTGCAGTTGAGAAGCCAGGCGTCGTACCGGAGGGTTAGGGTAGAAGGCTCAGTCCACATAGTGAGGATCCTTGAAGTCAGCCGCGAGCCACTGCTGAAATCCGTTTGCCGGGCGCAAACCGACTGGCTGAGCCTTAAACCGCCGCTGGAACCTTCCCGGCGCGAGTATGACCATTTATCCACGGGATTTGGTGAGTTAATGCTTCTGGGATGGCGTTTGCTGTGGCGCGAATATGCCGTCATTCTGTTGCCCGCGGTCCACGGCGGCTGGCCGCACGATCTCTCGCGGCTGAAGAGGTGTGTGCGCAGGGGCCTGGCCGCACTAAGCCGGCAGCCGCTGGCATCACGATTGATCGCCTGGGGTCTTGGAACGGGAACAAAGATCGGAGTTTATGATTTTGATGATCACCCCGGCATCTCCAGTGAGACCATGCGGTTAATTCCAAATCTCAGCTGCTATTTCAAGAGGGAACTCAACGCCGCCGACCCTAAGCGCGATGCCCGGATCCGGTTCCTGCCGTATGCGTTGGAGAGGACTCCCTTCGACGCGGTGCACGCCGCTGAGAAGACGACCGACATCTTCTATGCGGCTTCCTTAAACTCGCCGGAGCGAGAAGAGGCCACTCAGGTTCTGCGGCAGATGGGCAATGATGGGTTTCAAATCGACATGCCCGAAGGCCGGATGAATCGTGACGAGTTTTTGCGGCGTTTGGCCGCGGCCTGGCTGGCCGTGGCGCCTCAAGGATGCGGTTGGCATAGTTACCGGCAGTACGAGGCTGGATTTCTCGGCACGGTTCCGGTGAGTAACCGGCCGGCGGGGCCATGGGCAAATGCGGTCTATGAACTCCAGGACGGCGAACACTGCTTTTATTACCAGGCGGGGACCGGACAACTTCGGACCGTGCTGGAGCAGGCCTTGGCTGACAAGGAGAAACTCGCCCGGATGGCGAGTTCGATTCAGCAACTTTGCCGGGAGCGCCACACGCGTGAAGCGGTGGCGCGCTACATTCTCCGCACGCTCGGCCTGGAACCCGATGCAGGCGTCGAGTGCCGGCCGCCTGCGTAGTTTGCGCGCGCGCGTTGTTCCTAACATGATCAGGACGGCTCCAACGAGGTGATGAAGTGCAGGCAGTAAGCGTTCGAGAGATCGTTAAGGCGATTACCAAAGCGACGGTCTTCAGAAACCTTTCGCTTGCTAGCCGGCTCTATGGCTTCGTGCAAAGGGCCGGCTTCCACGTCGCGCCCGGCCCGGACCCGACGGCTGCACTACTGCGCGCATTTGCGATCTCGTGCGTTTTGGACGTCGGCGCGAACAGCGGTCAGTTCGGGCGCCGTCTGCGTCTGGCAGGGTATAACGGCCGGATCGTCTCGTTTGAACCCGTTGATGAGCCTTACCGACGGCTGGCGGAAACTGCAAAGCACGATGCCCGGTGGCGCGCCGTGCAACTGGCGCTCGGCGATCGCGCCGGGAGCGCAACGATCCACGTGTCATCATACAGCCAGTACAGCTCGTTGCTCGGGCAGACCGGTTTTTGTATCCAGAACCACCCTGGCGCAGAGCCGATTGCCGACGAGGTCGTGCCCGTCAAGCGCCTGGACGACGTCTTTCAGGATTATGTGCGTGCGGACGACCAGGTTCTCCTGAAGGTCGACACGCAGGGCTTTGAGCGCGCCGTTCTGGACGGAGCGTCTGCGGTGCTCCCGCAGATCCGCGGCGTTCACCTGGAAGTGTCGTTCAAGGCCATGTACCAGGGGGAATTGTTGGCTCCGGAGATGATCGATCGACTCTCGCGTGACGGCTTTACCCTCGTCCTGCTTGAGCCGCTTTATCACATGCTCGAACCCGGGAAGCTTGCCCAGGCTGATGCACTCTTTTTCCGGCTACCCTAAACCCATTCTCAGGATGGTTGAGCCGCTATAGTTGCTGAACCAGCGGACCGACAACCCCTTTCTCGGTGCCCCGCGAGTGAAGTGGTAGTTGCAACCTGGTGAACTTATCTTCTAATCGGGACGGTGGTGAGGGGACCGCAATAAACCCGCATTTTTGAAGAACACGAATTGCCGGACCATTTTTGCTGAAACACCGGGCCTTCAATTTAGACAGGGTAGGAATCCTGGCGGCAACGCCCACGAGAGAACAACACACTTCGGAACCGAATCCGCGGTTCTGGTAGGGGCTGCCGATCCAGAACGCGATCTCCGCCTCTTCACGTTCCGTGGAGAAACTATGCAGGCCGCAACACCCGATCAGGGTATCCCACGCGATTAGCGCGAAAGTTACAGATGATCCCTTCTCGGCTTCAGCCATCCGCCGGGCGATGAAATCCGCTGCCGACGCGACGGAATCGATGAATCCGACGTTTGCCCATTTGGAGATGCATGGGTCGCCGGCCAGGAGCGCTAGAGAAAACGCGTGTTCAGGGCGAACCGGGACGAGACTCGCGCCGATTGCGGGAGCGATTGCTAACCGCATCGGGGCCAAAAGGCTCTTCGTATCCATATCGTTGCCCACAGACGCAACGGTCGATCACCTCATTTATTCTCGCCGTTCGCTTTCTGCTGAAGCCTTTGTCTCGCCCGATCGAGAGCGGCGTGCAAACGACTCTTTAGCATGCCGACCGGGATAGGACGCGCGAGTTGAATCTGCATCTTGTCATCTGCCTTTTGCGTGGCGCGGATGCTCTTGCGCGATTCCTTTACCAAGGAGTGCGCGCCTTTGTTAAAACCGGACGCGTCGCCCAGATAAGCGTCCCGGATGAGAAGCTCTTCAAATGGCACTTCCGCCCATTGCCCGTCCTTGACATGAGCATGGAAACGGAGCGCAGTCACCTTACCTTCGCGTTTCAGCTTCCACAGAACGGGCAGTTCATCGTTCCAGAAAATACTTCCGACCGTCAGCCCCCTTGGGATCCAGACGTGCACCTCTCCTTGCAACCCTTCCGCGTACACGGCAGAAACGGCGCCCCAAAACTTGAGCGCAGGTGCCAGGGTGTTGGCGAAGTCTTCTTCCTTTGCGGAATCCGGCTTAGGATAGAGACGCATGGCTTTGACGTTCCGCGCAAGCTCGCCGAGAGCGGTTTCCGCGAGCACATGACCGGTGCCGCCAAGTTGTACAAGGTGTTCTTTCGCCTTTTCCTGGCCAACCTTGGGATCAGCCCAAAATGCGCCTGTGGTGGGCATTGCGATTTGGGCATCCCTAACCAACTTTTGGGCAAATTGCAGTAAGTTTTCCTGGTCGCCGAACGCGACGCCGGTAACAAAAAGATCCGTAAGGTCGGACTTCCATGTTTTGTTGTTTATTTTTTTCTTAAGCATAGGCGCCTGATCGGCGGGTAGGTGGTCACATAATTTACCGAGGGCGCTGCCCAGCTGATCGGTAAGGTTTTTCTTGGTCTTTGGATCAACTACCATGACCGCTACCGGCTGGCTTCCCCGCGCTGTTGGTTCGCTAAACTCCGAGACCTCCAATTTCAGGCTAAGTTGCGGCGGGGGGTTCGGCTTGCTGGTTTGGTTTGATTCTTCCATCGTTAACTTTCGCTTTCCTTTTTTATTGGTTAGGCGCGCCTGGGCTTCGGTTAAGGGGCCAGGCTTGTCCTTGGCTCGCCGCTGCGCGAGCGGTGTTTACTTACTCCAACGAGGCAAACGCGCCGGTGCCTCAAAAAATTTTTTGCCGGGCCGAAAGAAATGCTGAGGGCTGAAGCCGCCGCCGTCGTTTAATCGATAAAGGGGATTTGAAAGCCCGGATGCCCGGCCTAGGGTTCGACGGCGCAAAATGGATGATTCACGTTTAGACGAAGACCTTAAGGCGCTGGCCAAGCGTCCCCGGCCGGACGTGCCTGCCGGCTTCGACGCCCGGGTCTGGTCGAAGGTTCGGAGGCGCGAGGAGGCCCCCCGGGCAGGCTGGGGGTCCTGGCTTCAGACGCTTCGGTGGGCGTGGGCGACCCCGCAGTGGGCAGCCGGCGCATTGGCCCTCGCCCTAATGGCCGGTTGGGGGTTGGGGCGTCTCACGAGCCGTTCACCAGGACAACCGGCTGAGACCAGGGTGGCCGGGACCGTGACGGGCGAAGCGATCGATGTGGCGTGTTACTTTGACGACGGGGCCAGCGGGCCGGCGCATGCGGCTTGCGCCAGGCGCTGCATCGAAAGCGGGTTGCCCGTCGGGTTGAAGACCAAGGACGGCAAAGTCTATGTGCTGATCGGCGAACAAATGCCGCCGGGCCCGCAACCGGGTCCCAAGCACGAGTCGTTCAACGCGCAACTGGCGCGATATGCGGCCATGACGGTGACCGTGAGCGGCACCCTGGTGAGCAAGGAAGGGGTGACCGTGATCGAGAACGCCCGGTTGCTCACGAAAGACACCGCCACCGGCGAGGGCATCGACAGCGTTCGGTTGAGGGGCGGCACCCTGGCGGCGGCAGAAGCAGAAGATTGACGCGCGCCCGCCGTGCGTTCACCCCCCCCGGTTTTAAAAGCCCATCTTGTCCATCCTGGCCAGAAGCAGTTTGCGAGCCCGGTAGACCTTCATGCCGACGGCTTTCTGCGAGAGCCCGAGCAAATCCGCAGCCTCCGCCTGGGAGTACCCCTCCAGCGCGGTCAGGATCAAGGGTTCCTTGAGGTCCGGAGGCAACTCGCGGATAGCCTTTTGCAAGGCGTCCAACTCTTCGCGACGCTCGGTTTGTTCCAGCGGATCGCGTTCGCCGGCCCGGATCGGCCCTTGTCCTTCGCCTTCCTCGGCAGGTGCATCCGCGGATATGGTCTGAAGGGAATCGCGGTAAGCCCGGCTTCGGGCGTGGTCCCGGCAAAGGTTTAACGCGATTTGGTACAACCAGGTCACGAACCTGGCCGTGGGCTCAAAGCTGCCGATGCGGAAGTAGGCGCGGACAAACACCTCAGCGGCAAGTTCCAGGGCGTCGGCTTCGTTCGGGACGTGGCGCAAGACGAAATGAAAAATCCCTTGCCGATGCCGGTCCATGAGGGCCGTGAGGGCCTGATCTTGGCCCGCCTTGAGCGCCTGCACGAAGCCGAGGTCTGGGTCGTCTGAGATCATTGCGCTCCCAACGGGGCTTGTCCTTCCCAAAGCCCCTTGCGCCAACCCCCGGGCCAAACTTTACGCCGGATCATTCCCAAACTCACGCGCAATACTTTCCTCCCTGGATGAAACTGAGGGATTCACCCGGCAAGTGAGGCCCGCTTATGTTTACCCCACCCGCTGAGCGCAGCGCCGTCTTAGCGACTACCTGATCATAGATCCATTGATAGGTCGATGTCAGGCCGTCCCGCAGACGGATTGACGGTTCCCAGCCGAATACGCGTTTGAGCAACGTATTGTCGCTGTTGCGCCCATTAACCCCTTTAGGCGCGGAAAGGTTATAACGCCGCTCGAGGCGGATTCCAGCGATACCCTCCACGATGTCAACCAATTGGTTGATGGACACAAGCTCGTTGCTGCCCACGTTGATCGGATCGACGAAGTCACCGGCCATGACCATCCGGGAGCCGTGGATGCAATCGTCGATGTACATGAAGCTGCGCGTCTGATGGCCATCACCCCAGATCTCAATTTCATGCCTGCCCGAGAGCTTGGCCTCGATCACCTTGCGGCAGATCGCGGCCGGTGCCTTCTCCCGTCCGCCGGCATAGGTGCCGTGCGGGCCGTAAACGTTGTGATAACGGACCATCCGCGTCTGCAGCCGGTAATCTTCCCGGAAATGCCGGCACATCCGTTCGCCGAAGAGTTTCTCCCAACCGTAACCGTCCTCAGGCAGGGCAGGGTACGCATCCTCCTCCTTTAACGCCGTCACTTTCGGATCGCGTTGTTTGTCGGCGTTGTAAACGCACGCCGAAGACGCAAAAAAGAATCGTTCGGCACCGGCTTCTCGAGCGGCTACGAGCAGGTGCGTGTTGATGAGCACGCTCAACATGCAAGCCGCCTTGTTCAATTCGATAAAGCCCATCCCGCCCATGTCGGACGCCAGGTTGTAGATCCATTTGGCGTCTTGCACCGCACTCCGGCAGGCCGGCAGTTCCCGCAGGTCGAGCACCTGATTGTCCAGGTCGTCAAACCGCTGGAGCCATTCGGAAACAGGTTTGCGATCCACTGCCCGGAGCCGCTTGAAGCCTTCCGCCCGCAGGTTAGCCGCCAAGTGGCCGCCGATGAAGCCCCCGGCGCCGGCGATCACGATGAGGTCGTCACGATCGATCATCATTTCCGCTAAAAAGGATGCACCTCAATCCGGCTTTGCGGTCGATGCAGCCGCCGGCGCTCAGACCGGCAGTTCATACCGGCGGATGCCGGCAAGTTGCAAGCTGATTGCGTAAACGAAAGCCGGATTATTGACCAGGTACCGCCGCCATAACCGGCGGGGTTCGGTGCACAGGCGAAAAAGCCATTCCAATCCACTCCGCTGTATCCAGCGGGGCGCTTGCTGCAGCAGCCCGGCATGGATGTCAAAGGCGGCGCCTACCCCGATCATGATCGGGACGGGCAACCGGTCCAGGTACCGGTGCATGAACCTCTCCTGCTTCGGCGTGCTCAGGCCGATCCAGAGGATGTGCGGTTTCGCGGCCGCCAGGGTTTGCACCAAAACGTCCTCTTCTTCGGGGGTGAGAGCACGGAACGGCGGAGTGTAGGTTCCGCAGATCACGGCCCCGGGAAAGGTGTCCCCCAGTCTCCGCCGGAGGCGCTCAGCCACGCCCTCCTTGCCGCCGTAAAAGAAATGCCGCACGGAACCGTCGGCGGTTTGGCGGAAGATCTCCAACATCAGATCCGGGCCGTAGACGCGGTCCATCTCACGATGTCCCTGAGCGCGTCCGACCCAGGTCATGGGCATGCCGTCGGGCGTGGTGAGAAACGCGCGGTTAAGGATGCGTTTAAATTCGTGGTCACGCTGCGCTTCCATAACCCCATGCACGCCGGTAACGGCAACGTAGCCTTTGCGGCCCAGGCGCGCCGCCCCGATGATGAGCTGCGCAGCTGCCGGCAGGTTCAGCGCGCTGAGACCTACGCCCAGTACATTGGCACGGGCATGGTTTCGTTCGGCGGCTAACGTCCCGGACGTGGTTTGCTCCTGCATGACTACCGTTTTGATGGAACGCCGATACCGCTGGGGTTGTCCTGCCGGGCGCTCCAAATGCATGGCTTCGCCGCATTCATTACCCTTATCGGCACAAATCAGTCCGGGTACACCCCTCGAAGCAACTCGAAGCGATGGGGCTGCGCCGGCCTTGATCATGCGGGCTAGTGAACACCGTGGAAAAGCATTGACGCAAGACGCAAATCCGGGTTGCGCGCCGGATCGGACCTCAACCTGGCCGGCCAAACACCCGTGCCGGCCTCGGCGCGCGGCCTGCGAAAGAGTGGCTTGGCGCACTGAGCGGCGAGCCGGATTCAGGGGGAGCTTGGCTTGGCCCCGCGCGATTGGTCATGCGAATCGCAACCGTGGACAAGTTTTTTCGGTGAGCCCATGCGAAGATCAATGACACAGACGCAACCGGGATTGCGCATCAGAAGGGGGGGCAGGTGGCGGAGGGAAACCGCCTTTTTGACACGCAACCTGCAGAAATGACAGATGTTGCCCAAGGTCCATATCGCCGTCACGGGTTTGCAGGGTGAAGCGGTTTTTTCCGAACCGTTCGACCTGCTCGCGACTGAGTTGGCGCCGCGTCTGTGCGAGCGAGGTCACCGCGTCACGTTGTACCGTGCCGCTCAGTCCGGGCCAACGTGCCCGGCCCGGCCGCCGGGGCTGAACGAAGCGGCGCTGCCGGGCACTGAGGCGACGCTGGGCCGGAGTCTGACTACGAACCTGTTTGGCACGATCCAGGCCTGCCTTGGTTCCGCCGACGTTCTGTTGCAAGTGCACGCCGGGGGTGGCTGGTTCCAGTGGTTCCCGCACCTGCTCGGGCGCCGCATCGTTTTGCAGGTGGCCGGCCTGGATGCGCTTGACCGGCGGCACGGCCCGGTCGCGGACGCCTGGTTGCGGCACGCCGCCACCGTCGGATGCCGGCTCGCTTCCCGGGTGGTGGTTGAGTCGGAGCATGCCCGTCGCATTTACGAGCGCCGCTTCGGTAAACCGTGTGAACTCATCAGTTACGGTGCGAACCTGATCAGTTCGACGAACCCGGCGTTGCTGGCGCCCCTTGGCCTCATTGCCGGCGGTTATTACCTCTGCGTGGCCGAGCTCCTCGGCCTCGAGCGGATCGAGCTCATCGCGGAAGGGGGCATGCGATCCGGCACCCTTCGGCCGATCGTGGTGGCGGCCCGGCAGGAATGGCCGCTGGACCATCCTGCCTCCGAGAGTAATCTCACGCAGGTAACCCAGGAAAGACTCGGCAAATCCACGAAGGTAGTCAGGGTTCCGCCAGATTCGGCGTTATGGCGGGAGTTGCTGGTCCATGCCTTCGCCTATATCCACAGTGATCCGCCCGGCAGGCCTCACCCGATGATCCTCAATGCCCTGGGCGGCGGTGCCTGCGTACTGGCCGAAGACACTCCGTATGCCCGTGAAGTGCTCGCGGAAGGTGCCTACGGCCTTTTCTGGACCGCATCACCGAGGAACGTGGCAGAGCAGATCCGGCAACTCGAGCACAACCCGGCGTTACCGGAAAGATTTCGCCAGCTTGCCAAACGCCGCATCCAGGAACGCTATTCATGGGACCGGATCACAGACGAATACGAGCGGCTTCTGGTCCAGGTCTGCTCAGAATCCGCGCGTCCCACGGAGAGAGAAAGTTAGGCCGGTTGCCGCGCGCCCGGACCGGCCGACGGGGCATATAGGGGTTGCGGATCAACCGGGGTTATCCCGTAAACCGCAACCGCAAACGGCTGCTTTGATCCGCAACCCGCAACCCGCAGTCCGCATAACTGATCAACGTCTCGGGTTAACTTCTTAACTTCTCTACCGTCCCGCCATCGTCAGCGTGACTGTTCTAACACGTAAATATGCATTGCCGGGGGAAGCGACCCGGGCGTGAGCTCGAGTTGGGGGCCGCCGACCCGGGTGATCGACTCGGCCGGATAGCGTGCCAGGAAGTCGTCAACCGGCAGGATATTGAGCACGCCGCGCGGGCTGTAATAATGCATCGGAATAATCGCCCGGGGTTGGATCGCCTTGATGGCGGCATCCAGATCATCGTATCCGATCGTCGCGTGGGCACCGGCGAGTGCCAGAAGCAGGTCGACGTTCCCCCGTAACGCCTCCAGATGGGCGGGTAAGATGGGGTTTCCGATGTCGCCCATGTGCAGCACGCGGATGCCGCCGAGGGTGAAGAGGTACAACGCGTTCGCGTCCGGATCGCGTCCGAAATCCCACGTGTAACTCTCCATGGCCGGAAAGGAACGGATCTGCAACCCTCGTACGGTCTTTCCCTCCGGCGGCAGTTCCAGCGCGTTGATCACGGTTGGGCTGCCGAGCACGTGACTCGGGTCGGAGTGGAACGAATCGGTGGCCGAACTCATGATGACGAGGTCGGCGGGTTCGTTGATCGGGTCAAAGCCGGACCCTTTCGGGCCGGGCGTGTAAGGGTCAGTAATGACGGTCAGCCCGTCAGCTGCGAGGCGAAAACTGGCATGAGCATAAAAGGTGATCTTCATTAGCCTCCTTCTGAGGTGGGAACAATCAAAGTGTGTGTTGGGTAAGCTGGCATGGCCGCGTCAGGATGCGTGCCGGCCTCGCGGCAGGCGGCGGCAAGTACCGCATCGCCGAATCCATCGCCGTTGCGAGTCAGGCAGAAGCCACCTTCTCACCTAAGAACAGATCCCAAACTTCCACCATGCCTTCGGTGTTGTTCGGGAACGCCTTCAGGTGCGGAGATTCCATGTGCCGCTCCCAAACCGGACGGTTGGCCCAGTTTTCGTAGAACATGATCGTGCCCGGGTCTTCGACCGAGCGGAACATGTCATAGTTTATACACCCTTCCTCAGCCAGGGTCGGCGCGATGAGTTTACGACACTCCTCAAAGAGTTTATCCTCGGCGCCGCCTTTGGCTTTCAATTTGGCGATAACGGTGAGTTGCGACATTTGGCCACCTTCTTTGATCCGCTGAAAAAGTGTCAACAAAAATGCCGCCGGCGGACTTTACCCGCGCTTTTAAGAACGGTTTGGTTGAGATGCGCCGGCCGGCTTCCGGCCGTGCATAGAACTGCATTCGACTGAAGGCGGCTGCCCCGCCTCCGGAAAGGAAGTTAGCTGCAACGGGCCCGCCTCTCCGGGCATCTGCTCACAAATTGCGGGTTATTGCATATCCCCGCAAATTATGTTCTCCCGGTCCGGCAGCCCGTAAGACGGGCTCCTGACGACTACCTGTGCGGGTAAGGCCCCAAACCCAGCCGGTGCAGGGCAGACACGAATGTCTACCCTGACTCCGGCTGCTCAAAGGCGCTTCCTGATTTTTTCTGATCACACCGGGCGGCGGGCAAAGCCGGCCGGCTCAGACTCCGACCGATTCCAGGGCTTCTTCCGGCGGGACGGTTACAGCGGTTGCAAACCGGTCGTTGAGCATCCGGTTAACGGCATTCAGGTAAGCCCGGGCGCTTGCCTCGATCACATCGGTGCTGGCGCCTTTTCCACTGATGAGTTTGCCGTGACCGAAATCGCATTTCACCGTGACTTCACCAAGCGCATCTTTACCGCTGGACGTCGCATGGACGTGGTACTCAACCAGGTTCCCTTGCTGGTTCAGGATGCGGTCCACGGCTTTCATCGAGGCGTCCACCGCCCCGTTACCCGGCGCAGAATCCTGCCGGACTTCGTCGCCGCGACGCAACCGCACGGTGGCGGTCGGAACGGTGTTGGTTCCGGAAGTCACGTTGATGTAATCCAGTTGCCAGGTTTCGGCGGCCAACCCCATCGTGTCATCCACCAACGCCCCCAGGTCGTCGTCGTACACGAACTTCTTCTTGTCACCGATCTCCTTGAACCGGACGAAGATCTGATCCACCTCCGGTTCGCTCAGCCGGTAGCCCAGGTGCTCGAGGCGCTTGGCCATCGCGTGGCGGCCGCTGTGCTTGGTCAGGGGGAGTTCGGTTTCGCCCCAGCCGATTTCCCGCGGGTCCATGATTTCGTAAGTTTCCCGCTTCTTCAGGATGCCGTCCTGATGAATGCCGGCGCTGTGCGCGAAAGCGTTTTCACCGACGATCGCCTTGCTGCGCGCCACGTAGAGGCCGCTCATCCGGCTGACCAGGCGGGACGATTTCACGATTTCCTGCGTGTTCACCCCGGTGCAGAAATCTCCGAAGTAATCGTGCCGGGTCTTCAGGGCCATGACCACTTCCTCGAGAGCAACGTTGCCGGCGCGTTCGCCGATGCCGTTGATCGTGCCTTCGACCTGGCGCGCCCCCGCCTGGATGGCGGCGAGCGAATTGGCGACGGCCAGACCCAGGTCGTTATGGCAATGGACGCTGATCACGGCATCGTCGATGCCGCGGACGTGGTCACGCAGGTACCGGATCAGGCTGCCAAATTGTTCCGGGACGGCAAATCCGACCGTATCCGGGATATTGATGGTTGTAGCGCCGGCATCGATGGCTGCCTGCACCACCTGCGCCAGGAATTCCGGTTCGGTCCGTGAAGCGTCTTCGGGGGAGAATTCCACGTCGCGGATCAGGTCGCGCGCCCGTCTCACGCCCTCAGTCGCCAGACGAATGATCTCGTCGTGCGCCTTGCGCAGCTTGAATTCGCGATGAATTTTGGAGGTCGCCAGGAAGACGTGAATCCGGGCCAGGTCGCCCGCCGGTTTGACGGCAGCACCGGCCGCGTCGATATCCTTCGGGTTGCACCGGGCGAGTCCGGCAATAACGGGGCCTTTCACCTCGGTCGCGATCTGGCGTACCGACTCAAAATCCCCTTCGCTGATGACCGGGAAGCCGGCCTCGATCACGTCGACGTTGAGCCGCGCCAACTGCCGGGCAATCTCCAGCTTTTCCCGGAGATTCATTGCCGCCCCGGGACATTGTTCACCATCGCGCAGCGTGGTGTCGAAAATGATAACTTTTTCGGCCATAATAAGTTTTGACGTTGATTCGATGGATGGAAGCCGCGGCCAGAAGCGCCTCCATCGTGAACGTTCCTGACCGAAATTAAAAACTAGCGAATGAGAAGGAGAGAATGGTTCGGGGCGCCACTCCCAAGGAGGAGAAGATCCGGAAGCCGGAGCTGAAGGCTCGCGTAGCGCATTGCAGGAAGAGCCTTAGCAGCAAAGGGCCGGGCCGTCAAATAGTTCGGTCACACGGTCACACGGCGGGCACGGCGGGC